>JALSIJ010000229.1 GCA_026981655.1 Rhizobiaceae bacterium
CAGTCACAACAGGAACTGGCTCGTTTGCTAGACCCGGCAAATGCTTTTTCAAACTGGATAGATTTTGTCAAGCAGCATGACAGGGTATGGCCCTGCATCCAGTCACGCAGCCAATCTGAAGGCGGAATACGCCAGCAGATCACTGCGTTTCAGAAAATGGAACGACCCTACTGCATGCGAATAGTACGGGATCGGTTTCCCAATAATTTTAATGAAATCGTTTCGGCGTTTTCTGCAGGTGGCGCAGCCGACTTCGTAATCATATTGGAAGGTGGGTGGACCCGTGATCCACTTAGTTTGGCGGTTTGGTTTTCGGGAGTAATTGCAGAAGGTTTGCAGAATATAGATGCCAACGTTCCAGTTATTCTATCATGCACATCCATGCCGAAGATGTTTTCAGCTTTCAGTGGTATTACGCAAGTACCATTCAACAACCGTCAACTTGTAGAACAGATTTCACGCAACTCCAACCGAAATACCGTGATTTATGGGGACTGGGGAAGTACACGTCCAAGGGAACCTGGTGGATTTGCAAATCGGCCCTTAGATCGGATCGACTATCCAACAGAAAACTCATGGTATATAGTGCGCAATAAGGATGAAGAATGGGATTTTGAGTCTGCAGCCGAAGAGTTAGTTGAGAATACCGCCATTTGGGACGGAAACTTGAATATCTGGGGTGAAGAAATGATCTACCAAACCTCAATTAATGAGGAAATTGGGATTGATACGCCGCAAAAAAATGTTGCTGCTCGCGTAAATATACACCTACACCGACAAGCATTTTACGGCGTGCCTGGGCTTGATGAAATGAATTTCGATGAAGACTGGGAAGACTGAGATATTTCTAACGGTTCCGGTGTTATCCAAGGCACTCGATAAGTGTTTTCTGTAAAACTTTATGTGCACCAGAAACAATGACACCTCATTGATGACATTCATGGCCTCTGCACCTTCCCATAAAACACCCTTCTATGCCTCTCCAAAAACACCTGATCCGGCAAAAACCGATTAGGCAATTCCAGCTTGCCTGTTTCCACTCGCTCCAGTTCGCGCCGCGCTACTGCTGGTACATGGTCGGCTATTTTCATTTTGTAGTCTTCATCAAATGTAATCAAATGCCGGTCGAAGGCACGGTCGTGTAGAGCATTCAGGCAGATCCCGTTGGAGGGGTTAATGCGGTTTTGCGGATCGTCTTTCCAGGCGACGATGTGGCTGGCATTTAACAGGCGGGTATCTTCAATTCCGGTTAATGCACAGCGCTCGCGATAGGAAGTCAGAATGATTTTGCGAAAGAAACCTTGGCCAATTCTTTGCGTTGTTTCAACCCGGCGCTCACCTGCACCGGTGAAATCAAATTCTGCGGCTGGCTCGTTCATGCCCGGAAATGGATTGGATTGGCTTGCAGTTGCAGGCGGTGGCATGGTTTGATGTTCCCAGGCTTTGAGTACACCATCAGGGTCACCCATAAACTCTGCCCACACCTGCCTGTCCATATTGCTGGCATTGGCCATACCTTTTTGCGGCAGACTTTCATCAAGAGCGGCGAGGTTTGAAAGTTTCAATGCGACGGCGCTCGGCGTGCGGCCAATACGAGAGGCCAAATCAATAATATCGGGATTGCGACTATGAAAGCGGCCAAAATCGGTCACCAGATAGAGCGCCAGTGCGTGACGCACTTCATTTTCTGACCAGTTCCGGCGTTCTGCCACCTCACTCTCCCGAATTATTTCTAGCCATACAACCGCTTCTCATAAACATCTGAAATCTCGCTCCCGTTCCACACATAACACAAATGCCGCTCGTGGCGGCAGTGGGACAGAAGTGGAGGGCGGAATATGGCGATGCACTGGCCCGGCTGGTGGCGAACGCTGTTGTAGACAATGCCGTTTGAATTGTCATCGCGGAGTGTGCGGGCGAAGGCTTGGGATGCGCCATAGGCATCCGGGTCATAGAGTTCCGGTCGTTTGCCCTGCTGACCACGAATATCATGCAACTCGCCTTCAACATCCGTGACCAGAACCCGCATGTCCAGCTCCATCGCTGCTTCACTGGTGGCATTTAGAAAGGCTGAGCGGTGAAAACGGGTTTCAGCAATGGCTGTATCAAGATCATTGCCTGCGTAATAAACACCCCAACTGCCATCGCTGAAACGACTGCCATCGGGATTGAGATGGGTGAACGCCGCCATGATGTAACTTGTGCCTGGCCCAGAAATGCGATCCTGCGCTGGAACCAGTTGCAACTCGCCCACTTCATCACGCAGCCGGTCATTGGTCATCGCTTCAATCTCAAACACCGCCTCCAGATCATCTGGGTCGGCGACACTCTCAAACAGCTGTATGGGCGGGAAACGACTTGGAATAATGCGCCAGCAGGGTTTCCATTCAACAAGAGTTTTCGAAACGCTCAAGCCCAGCCGCCCCTTTGCGCGTCGAGATATTGGCGCACCACATAGAGATCAGCCACATTGCCTGACAACATGCGCTCAAGCGCGGAGCGTCCGGTGAAGAGTTTGGCACTGTTTGCCTTTTTAACCCAGGCATCGGCAGCTTCATTGGGGAATAAAACCTGCAGCGCTTTGTAAATCCCGAAAATATAGGAAATCCGCTCCAGCGTATCACGCGGCAAGGCAACCTCTGCATCCTTTTTCCATTTGTAGAAGGTGGAACGAGCCGTTACTCCAAGCAGCTTCATTTGCTCATCCGGGCCAAGCTGCCATTTATCTGCAATGTTGAAAAAGGTTCGTAATGCCGGGCCTGATAACTGGCGGCGATCAAGGGGTAATTCCTGTGCCAGGGCAACCATATTAAATGCTCCATAATAGGATTATTATTGCTGTATAGTCTATATATAGAATTTTGTCAAGATGGAATCGATGCCTTTAGGCTGCTTCACATTTACATGGAAGCATGTCAGGCCACGAATTGTGGCCCGATGCCTATGCGCCGCCCTAGCGGCGGCCGGGCGCAAGCTCAAGTTGCACGTTGAACAACGCGTAGCGCAAAACTTGAGCCGGTAGGAAAGCCCAAATGGCCGTGAGCGAAAACAAACCAGAGCGATTCCACCTAAAAATGAATCGCTCTCAACCATGACAGAAAATTGCTCGTCAGACTGACTTGATAAGTGTTTGCAGATCGGTGATCAATTGAACAATTTGCGTCTTGTCTACTGAGGCTGCAACATCAATATCAACCGGCTCAGAAGTCTCACCGGTCATGGCGGCGGAAATCTTGTCGGGGTAGTGTTTGGCGCAGCATATTGAATTGAAAGGCACCAGGCCGCAGCTTGGCTTTGTCGCGGGTTAAACCATTACTTATGGATCTCGGTCAATCATCCTTGAAATAGGTGTGGCGCATACATTTGCCGCGCATGGTTTCTATCCGGAATGAGGATTCTGATTGCACGTGAATTATGTTTATGCTAAGAAAGTATGCAATATGTCAATTAGGTTTCTTATTGAATGGCTGATACTAGCACAATTCTTTTGGTGATCGCCAGTGGTTCGGAATGGGCCGGCGTCCGAAAACTGCTGGCCAATGAATATGGTTATCGGGTGCTTGTTGCACATTCCATAAAAAAGGCAATGGATACAACCGAAGAGGCCATTGTTGATCTGGTAATTTGTGAATCAGTGCTGGATGGTGAGGACGCGATTGGTGTCCTTCAGCAATGCCGGGTTTCGTGCCCGAATGCGATGCGAATTCTGGTTAAAGAGCCAAATGGCAATGACGGTAATTACCATCAGGCAGCTGAATTGGGGGCAATTTATCAATTCATCCGCAAGCCGATAGATGAAGAACAAATTGGCCTAGTGGTAAAAAGAGCGCTTGAGGCATCGGAATTGGCAAGGCGGCACCGGCTGATTTCAAGAGAACTGAAGTTGAATGAAAACTCCCCTTTGTTTTCCAGTGAGCCGGCGGGGAAAGTCGTCGCAAAATGCAGTAATTTTGAAAAGCTGGTTTATATTTCCGAGCCGATGGCCGAATTATGCAGTATTGCCAAACAGGCGGCCGGTACAGATTTACCCATTCTTATTCAGGGCGAGACCGGCACCGGAAAAGAACTGATGGCGCGGGCCATCCATTTCAACAGTGATCGAACAGATAGTCCATTGCTGGTTCAAAACTGCGGTGGAATGTCGGATGAATTTTTACATTCCGAGTTGTTTGGTCACAAGCGAGGTGCCTTTACCGGTGCAATCAGCGATCGTTTGGGGTTGTTTCGGGCAGCAGATGGGGGAACCGTATTTCTAGATGAGATTTCAGAGGTATCTGCATCGTTTCAAGTCTCCCTGTTGCGCTTTGTCCAGGAAGGTGAAATTAAGCCGCTAGGCTCCGACCATGTTTCCCATTGCAATGTTCGCATTTTGTGTGCTTCCAATCGCCGGCTTGAAAAAATGGTGGAGGCAGGTGAGTTTCGGCAGGATTTGTACTTTCGCCTTAAAGGGTTCGAACTCGTGGTCCCGCCTTTACGTGAGCGCCGGGATGATATTTCCGTATTGGCGGAGTTCTTTGTTCAAAAATACAGCGAAACCATGAATGTAAAACTGCTTGGAATATCCAATAATGTACTGGACCAGCTCCAACATTATGATTTTCCGGGAAATGTTCGAGAGCTGGAAAACGAAATTCGTCGTTTGGTCGCCTTGGCAAAAGATGGGGAATATCTAAACAGCCGTCACCTCTCCAAAGAAATTGCATCGGCAACCCCGAAATATTCAAAAGACGATATTCAGCGCAACTTGGCAATCGATGGAAATTCGCTTAAGGAAAAAGTAGAATCACTTGAAAAGATACTGGTGAGCGAGGCCTTAAAGCGCCTTCGCTGGAATCAGAGTGAGGTTGCCCGGGAGTTGGGATTGTCACGGGTTGGACTTGCCAATAAGATAAAGAGATACGATCTGCAAAATCTTCATTGAGAGTATCATGAATAATAGTGACGATGGAAAATCCGGCAAGTCAGCAGCAGTCAATGCTGATATTATCACCTTTCCGCAATCGCGCGTTTCGCCAAAATCATCCGCTGATGGATATAAAACCCTTGGAATGGGAAGAATGGCGGAAACCTTTGGTGCTGCAAAAGAGCAGCAATCGGGTCACTGGTGCTCCCGTTGCAAAGGTATTTGGTTTGGGTTTTTACTCGAGGTTGAGTGCCCGAAATGCGGTAATCGGCAAGGTTGAAATTGCGCATACTTGCTTTGCAGCAGCCAATTAAAGTTAGTTTACAGTTCATTAACCTGGGCCGGATTTTATTCGCGCGGCAAAATCAAGCCATTGATTTAACATGGTAAAAACAATTCAATAGAATCTGGCACATCTCTTGCTTCGGTAAGATTAACGCGACAGGTCGTTAAACTAACTTGGGAGGAATACATGGCCAATCTATTGTGGCTTCAAGGCGGAGCATGTTCAGGAAATACGATGTCGTTCTTGAATGCGGAAGAACCAAGTGCCGTTGATTTGGTAACGGATTTTGGAATTAACATTTTATGGCATCCATCGCTTGGAATGGAAATGGGCGATAATTTACAAGCTATGCTTGAATCATGTGTATCAGGTGAAACTCCACTTGATGTATTTGTTTTCGAAGGTTCGGTGGTCAATGCGCCCGATGGTACGGGTGAATGGAACCGTTTTGCCGGAAAGCCAATGAAGGAATGGGTGCAAGCCCTTTCCGATGTTGCCCAGTTTGTTGTGGCCATCGGCGATTGCGCCACCTATGGCGGCATTCCGGCAATGTCGCCTAATCCTTCTGAATCGGAAGGTATGCAATTCCTCAAGCGGAAGCATGGCGGATTTTTAGGCACGGACTTTACCTCCAAAGCAGGCTTGCCGGTAATCAATATTCCCGGTTGCCCGGCTCATCCCGACTGGGTCACGCAGATACTGGTGGCCGTTGTTTCCGGTCGCGCTGGCGATTTGACACTGGATGAGTTCCAACGGCCAAAAACCTTCTTTTCAAGCTTCACCCAAACCGGTTGCACCCGAAATATGCACTTTGCCTATAAGGTGTCAGCTACTGAATTTGGTCAGCGAAAAGGCTGCTTGTTCTATGACCTCGGTTGTCGCGGTCCAATGACCCATTCGCCTTGTAACCGCATCTTGTGGAACCGTCAGTCTTCGAAAACCCGTGCCGGAATGCCATGCCTGGGTTGTACGGAGCCGGAATTCCCATTCTTCGACCTTGAGCCGGGGACCTTGTTTAAAACCCAAACTGTTATGGGTGTGCCCAAGGATCTGCCGACTGGTGTCGACAAGAAAGGCTACATCAAGCTCACGGGCGCTGCAAAAGCCGCGTCACCGGAATGGGCTGAGCAAGACATGTTCGTCGTTTAATTTCGACATAGTAATTCCTTGAAAGGATAAAGAAAATGGCAGAAGCTGCTGTACAAACCCTTGATATCTCGCCGGTTGGCCGGGTGGAAGGTGACCTCGACGTCCGCGTCGATATTCAAGATGGTGTCGTTGTCAACGCTTGGACAAGCGCTGAGTTATTTCGCGGATTTGAAGTAATCCTCAAAGACAAAGACCCGCAGGCCGGGTTGGTGGTAACGCCGCGCGCCTGCGGTATTTGCGGCGCGTCGCACTTGACTTGCGCTGCCTGGGCGCTGGACACCGCATGGGGTACAGAAGTACCTCGCAATGCAATTCTTGCCCGGAATATGGGGCAATTGGCGGAAAGTCTGCAAAGTCTGCCACGTCACCATTATGGCCTGTTCATGATTGATATGGTCAACAAAAACTATCAGAAAAGCCAGTTTTATGAAGAGGCGGTCAAACGCTGGGCGCCATTTACCGGCACCAACTATGAAGTCGGTGTTACAATTTCCGGCCGTCCGGTTGAAATTTATGCGCTGCTGGGCGGCCAATGGCCCCATTCCAGCTATATGGTGCCGGGTGGTGTTATGTGCGCGCCAACTTTGACGGATGTTACCCGTGCCTGGTCAATTCTTGAGCATTTTAAACAAAACTGGCTGGAATCCATGTGGCTTGGTTGCTCGTTGGACCGCTATGAAGAAATCAAATCCTATGATGATTTCATGGCCTGGCTGGACGAAAGTCCGGATCATGCCAATTCTGATCTGGGCATGTTCTGGCGCATGGCGAAAGACATTGGGCTTGATAAATATGGCAAGGGTGTTGAGAAGTTTATCACTTGGGGTTACCTGCCGCACGAAGATAAATACAACAAGCCAACCATTGAAAGCCGCAATGCTTCGATGATTATGAAAAGTGGTGTGTATGATGGCAACACCGACACTCATAAACTGATGCACCACACCCACACGCGAGAAGATATAAAACACGCATGGTATGACGAACCATCGGGTCAGCATCCTTTTGACCGGACAACCAATCCAACCCAGAACAACACCATGGATCATGATGGTAAATATTCCTGGTCAACTGCTGTGCATCACGATGAAAATGGTCGTCTTGAAGCCGGTGCGATTGCCCGCGAGTTGGTCGCCGGTGGCACACATGGTGAAGATTGGCAGCATACTGACCCTCTCGTTCTTGACATGTACAAGAAAATGGGTGGGGCAAGTGTTATGCTCCGTCACTTTGCGCGCATGCACGAAGGTGTGAAAATTTATCGTGAGATGGAACGTATCCTGCGGGAATTCCGTTTGAACGAAGAATGGTATAATAAACCAACGGAACAGGACGGTCAGGGCTGGGGCGCAACCGAAGCGATCCGTGGTGCTCTGTGTCATTGGATTGAAGTAGAAGGTGGCAAGATCAAGAATTACCAGATCATTGCGCCAACGACTTGGAATGTTGGCCCTCGTACCGATGATGATGTTCGTGGCCCAATTGAGGAGGCCCTGATTGGAACACCAATTGCGGATCCAAGTGATCCTGTGGAAGTTGGCCATGTATGCCGCTCCTATGATTCATGTTTGGTATGTACTGTTCATGCGCATGATGCCAAAACCGGTAAAGAGCTTGCCCGGTTCCGCACCGCGTAACCGGTATTGTTCTTTAAGTTGGAAGATCAATGCTGATCATTGGATCCGGGCGCAGTGCATTTATGTATTGCGCCCCGTTCACCGGTTATGAAGGGAGTTGCAATGGGCGCTATACAAGGCAAAGATTCAGAAGCGGTCTTGAAAGAGATTGCGGAAATGTTGGAAGGTGGCCTGGAAACACAAACCGAGCCATTTCCTGAAACAGCAGTGGATTTCGCACGTGTTCTTGACGAGTTGCGGGCGCTTGAACCAGATGATTTGAAAGGCCGTTTGGTTATTGGTGGTTTCACCGATAAGCCGTATGGACCCGATGAAATGCGGTGTCAGGAATGTATCTATTTTCTGGTCCACCGAAAGTGGTGCGATCTTCCCGAACTTGCCGTTCCGGTAGAGCCTGAGTGGTGGTGCAGGTTATGGAAAATCTAGGAACTTTTTAAAGCATAGGGTTTATTTCATGGCGGATTCAGACGATATAATTCGGAATGAAGCTGAATCACTTCTCAAGGGCGGGTTGAAAACCGCAGTATATCCGCGGGCAGATGATCAGAATATGGTCATCAAAATCACCGATGCTCTTAAAGCCAGTGACGGTAGTCTTGAACAAAGGTTGATTATTGGCGGGTTCACTCTTGAACCTGTCGAGTATGAAGAAATTGAACAGGCATGCGAGACTTGCATGTACTATCTTGTCCATCGGCGATATTGTGAGTTGCCGGAGCTTGATTTACCGGTTGAGGCCGAATGGTCCTGTAATTTGTGGCGGATTTAGTAACTTATGCTGACTATAATCGGGTGCGGTAATCTTAATCGAAGCGACGATGGCGTTGGTGTAATTGTTGCCCGAATGCTGTTGGAAAAATACACCGGGCAACCGCCAGAAGATACGCAGATATTCGATGCGGGTACTGATGGAATGGGTGTCATGTTTCAGGCACGCGGATCAAAATCATTGATCATAGTCGATGCCAGCACCACAGGTTCAGACCCAGGTGCAATTTTTGAAGTTCCCGGTCATGAGCTGGAAGGTAAGCCACCGGACAGTTATAGTCTGCACGATTTTCGCTGGGACCATGCACTTTATGCAGGCCGAAAGATTTTTAAGGATGAATTTCCTGATGATGTGCAGGTATTCCTGATTGAAGCCAAAAGCATTGATCTGGGTCTCGAACTTTCCAAGGAAGCGCTGGAAGCAGCGACAATTGTGGCTGAAAGAATTTCCGACAGGATAGCAAGCCATGCCGAATGATGTTGTTGCATCCGTATCGGTCATCTTGAAACGCGGCAGCCTATACCTCACTGCAAAAACTTATGAAACATATTTTGCCGGGCTGGATGCCGTCATTTTACTCGATCGTGATAGCCATCTTTTTATCATGCCGGTGCGCAACACGAGTGGTGGCGGTTATCTATTGAAACTCCGCAATCCCGCTGGAGATCGGATAATAAATGCTATGGACTTTTTTCGTGATCGCGGCCTCGATGATTTTTTAGAGAGAGATATCAAAGTCATATGGGATATGGACATGGCCGCGCTGAAAGCCAATAATTTATTTAACCCTGCAAAGTAAGTATACATATAGATTATTTGCTTGACATGGATCAATTCTCCCCGCTAGTTTGAATTATTGGCAGAATCCAGCATTAACCGGGAGGGTATATGCATGGCAAATCGTGTAGACGAAGAAATTCGTGCTGCTATCAGCGCGGTTGAGAATGAAGACGCGACACGAGCAGAAAAAGCTGAAATGCTAATGGAAATCGCCATGGGTATCCAGGCGAAACCAAAAAATGCCGAACAAATTTTAAGCGCAGTCGAATTGTACGAAAAGTCTCTTGCTCAATGTCCAGCAGAGCAATTTTTGCTGCATGCCCGAATTGAAGCGCGAATGGCTACCGCTTTGCAGGCCGTTCCCGGCAATTCAAGCGAATATCTGGAACGTGCCCGTGCCAGCTATGAAGCCGCCCGTGCGATCTTCAAGGATCACGGTACACCGGAAGAAACCGCTGAAACTGAAATGAATCTTGGTTTGGTTATCCAAACTCTTTGCGGAATGCACAAGGCGATCATCACCGATGCTATTTCAG
>JALSIJ010000230.1 GCA_026981655.1 Rhizobiaceae bacterium
AGTGGGAAGTCAAATATACTGAGAGCGCTCAATCTATTTTTCAATGATCAAACCAACCATGGAACCCGGTTCAACTTTGATGAAGATTATAATTTCTTTGCGCCGGAGCGGCAACGAAAAGCGAAAGAAATACTCGTTAGAATTGATATTGAGATACCTCCGTCATATCGCCGGACGAATGGAGATATTATCGTTTGGGAAAAGCGCTGGAGAAAAGAAGGGATGGTCAAGGGTGATGCAAACTATCATGGTGTTAGACTAGGCCAAAATAACAGAGGACGAGAAACACGGGAAAAAGTCGATATTCCCGAAAAATCTAATGTTCATGCACTCCTTCGCAAGATCGAATTTGAATACGTACCGGCTGTAAAAGACGCGAAATATTTCGATGATCTACGAGGTAGGATTTATAGCATCATAGCAGAGGTGGCCACGAGAACTTTTCGAACCTCCAGCACCGCATTCGAACAATCAATCGGCGAGCACTTGGAAGATTTGACAGGGAGCATCGACAGCGCCCTTGGCTCTGTAACAAAATTGGCCTTACCGCGTGATTTAAGCCACATCTTCGAGAAATTGGATTTTCTCAGTGGTGAACAATCAATCTCGCTTGAGAATCGTGGCGATGGAATTAAGGCACGCCATATTCCACTAATACTTAAATTCATGGCTTTGAAGAAGGTTTCGCTACAAGTTCGTGGTGGAATGCCAGCTTCGTTCATATGGGGCTATGAAGAACCTGAAAACAACCTTGAATTCGCTAGTGCGATAGAACTCGCTGATGAATTGGTAGACTATGCAAATGAGGGTATTGCTCAGATTTTACTAACAACGCATTCACCTGCTTTCTATGACCTTGCCGAAAAAGATGATGCCATTTTGATGCATCATGTCTCAAGGCAATCAGAAGTTGAAGGGACGAAGGTTAGCAAAGATAATGCTGGTTTGGACGAGTCTTTAGGTACATTGGCCATGATTGCACCACGCATTTCTGGAGTTGTCGCGCAGGTTCGCGCGCAAGAAAAAGCGAAGTCTGAAGCGGCAGATTTGGCTCAGCAAAATAGGGCAAAAATATTTGTTGAAGGCCCAAGCGATAAGATTGTGCTACAAAAAGGCTTGGAACTCTTTTTCCCACATTGTCGTGAACGCCTTGACTTTGAAACAAAACAGCGTGCTGGACACACGTATGTTATTTCAATGCTGACTGCATGGCGGCTCATTCATAAATATGAACACCAGGGGCCAAAAGCCGCTGGTGTTGTTGATAAAGATGCTGAGACTGAACTAAACAAATTTAATAAGAATGGCAAAAATACAAAATCATCTAAGTGTTTCTGCTACCCAAAACCGGATCATATTGCTGCAGCCATCAATGCAGGGTTTTTGGTGCCGGTAGATTTGGAATCGCTTTATTCTCGACAATTATGGCAATGGGCCCACGAAAACAATTATTTAGAGGAACGGGACAGATCGGAAGTTTTTTCAAAAGAAATCATAAAACAGATTTTGAAGGAACAAGAAGAACCAAATGAACGCTTAAATGATGACTGGAGCATCTTTGTACTGAATAAATTCAAATCAGAGTCAAAAATTCAGTGTGCCAAATACGTAGTCGCGAAAAATGATGATGATTGTCGAGTTGAGCTTGCACCTTTCGAACCATTGCTTCGAGATGTGCTTTCCTACTTGGGTCTAGTCGAAGAGGCAGACGCACGATGAGCAACCTCTTCAAAGTTGAAAATGGAAAACTTGTAAAAGCCCGGGCGCGGGCGCTTAAAAAAGAAAGCCTCATCGAAGAATGGGTGGCGGATGATCCGGGGCTATTGGGTTTAGATGCAATCATTATTGGGCGGCAAGTCCCTACAGCTCAAGGCAAATACATCGATCTTTTGGCATTGGACCGGACAGGCGGTTTGATCGTTATTGAACTGAAAAAAGATAGAACTCCGAGAGATATCGTTGCGCAGGTTTTGGACTACGGTTCTTGGGTTAGAACATTGGTTACACCCCAGATTTACGAATTGGCGGAACGATACTGCCAGAAACGATTAACCACTGTTTTTCAAGACTATTTTGGCGAGCGCATTCCTGAAAGGCTCAATGGGTCTCATTCTATGTTGATTGTTGCCAGCGAGCTTGATCCAGCATCCCGGCGAATTGTAGAATATTTGTCTGAAGAGCATGGCGTAAGTATCAACACAGCTTTCTTCAATGTTTTTGAAGCTGATGGTCAGGAGTGGTTAACAACTGACTTCCTTCTTGACCAGTCGGAAGTCGAAGAACGATCCGAGAGAAAGGTTCGGCCCCCTTGGTCTGGCTACTATTTTGTCAATGCCGGAATCGGTGAAGATCGGTCATGGGCAGATATGACAAAATTTGGGTTTGTTGGTGCGTGTGGAGGTGACTTCTATACAAAACGGCTTGGGCAACTCAGCGAAGGCGATAAACTCTTTGCCTATCAAAAAGGCCTTGGATATGTCGGTTACGGAATTGTAACAAGTAGCAAGACTTTAGCTTCAGAGTTTGAGACGGAAAACGGTCTACTTTTTGACCAGCCACTAGATCAACCAAACCTTAAGCGAAATGCTGATGATAGCTCAAAGGCTGAATTTGTTGTCGGAGTCGATTGGCAAACAACATTCGAACCGGAAAAGGCGAAAACCTTCAAAGGTGCGTTTGCCAATCAGAATATTGTCTGCAAACTTCGCGATCCTGCGACCATAGATTTTCTTATGCAAGAATTCGAAGTAAAGGCTGGGTAACAGCATAGGTTTGCATATTTACAATTAGGTGCTGCGTGCTGCCCCGGTGCTGCCCAGAGCCAATTTAGCAAATAGCCAAACCACCTAACTCATTGAAAACATTGGTGCACCCGGCGCGATTCGAACGCGCGACCTCTGCCTTCGGAGGGCAGCACTCTATCCAGCTGAGCTACGGGTGCTGGGTTTGACAAATTATGAGGCTTTGAAAGTATAGGTTATCAAGCCCCGTCAATCGTGAAATTTAATGCCTAAAAATACACGAAAACTCCCTTAGACCAAGAATGGATCAGTATCAACTCACAACGCAAAATAATACCACTCATATCACCTCTTATTTATCCCGCTGAAAAATCCAGTCATGGTGCGGGTGATTTTGAAACCGCCATTTGCGCAAGGGGCCGGCCATCACATTGAGATAATACATTTCATAGCCATAGGGCGCGCCGCAGGGATGATGGCCTTTCGGCACCAGCACCACATCGCCATTTTCCACCGCCATAGTTTCATCCAGCTTGCCATCTTCAGTAAAAACACGCTGAAAACCAAAGCCCTGCTCCGGGTTGAGGCGATGGTAATAAGTCTCTTCCAGATAGGTCATATCGGGAAAATTATCCTCATCATGGCGATGCGGCGGATAGGACGACCAATTGCCCTGGGGGGTGTAAACTTCCGTCACCAACAGACTATCTGCCACATCACGATTTTCCATGGCGATATTGTGGATATAGCGGGTGTTTGCTCCCTTGCCTCGGGTCTCAAGCACAATTCCCTCGGGGCCGATCACTTGCGCCTGATGCCCGCCCTTGCCGGGGGCCGAACATACGGCCAATGTGAGTGGCGTTGTTGCACACACAGACCATTCCGCATCATTTGGAACATAGACACAATGAGGTGGGGAGCGTTCAAAAACGCTCATCCGTGCACCCAATTCACCAAAGGATTGCCCATCAATACTGGTTTCGGCCTTGCCCTCGACCAGCACCAAAATAACCTCACTATCACCGGTTATTTCAGCAGCGCTTTCTCCTGCTTCAAGCCGATAAAGCCCAAAGCCCACATAGGTCCAGCCAGCGCTTTCAAGCGATATATCGTGGATTTTACCATTTGTACCGTTTGGTTTTCTCAACAGATCAGCCATAATTATCTCCCCCTGTCCAACCCGCTCTCCCGGGCCAGTTTTTTAAGGGCGGCAAGCCCCATTGATTGATATTTATATGGGTTTCGCAAAGCTGGATCCTGTTCCGCCTCAATCACCAGCCAACCGCAATATTTATGTTCAGCAGCAATCTTCAATACCGGTTCAAAAGCTACGCCACCTTCTTCGTCACCCGGTACAGTAAAGACCCCACGCCGAACGCCTTCCAAAAATGAAAGCCCCTCGGCTTTTACCTCACGGGCAATTTCAGGGCGAACATTTTTGCAATGAATATGGGTAACCCGTCCCATAAAGCGGCGGGCCAGCTCTTCCGGGTCAGCACCGGCGAACCAGGCATGGCCGGTATCCAGCAACAGCTTTGTATCGAGGCCTGTATTTTCCATCAAAAGCTCTATTTCACTCAAGGTTTCTACCACGGTTCCCATATGGTGATGATAGACAAGGGTAATATTTTGATCGGCGCAATATCGGGCGATTTCCTCTATGTCTGCTCCAAATTTCATCCATTGGCCAATGGGTAATGTCGGGCTTTGGCTAAGCGGAATAGCATCATTTCCGTGAATGGCATTCGAGGTTTCACAAACAATGCACACCTTGCAGCCAAGCGCTTTCAGCAGATCAAGATGCGGCTGAATGCGCAGCTTTTCTTCTTCCACTGTTTGGGTCAGCAGATTGAGCGAATGCCACCCTGAAATGAGCTGCAAATTATGCGGGGCAAGAACGGCTTTAAGCGCCTCCGGGTCGGTGGGAAATTTATGCCCCTTTTCAATGCCGTCAAAACCAATTTCTCCGGCCTCACGTAAACATTGATCGAGCGAAATATCTGCCCCGAGTGATTGGTCATCATCATTCGACCAGGCGATCGGGTTGGTTCCATAAAGTATCATGGCTTGCAATCACTCCGCCTGATTTCTGGAGTTTTTATGAGACTGATATTCCGCATAGGCGTTTTTTACCTTAACCCGACTAGAGGTTTCAGGCACGGCCACATCCCACCATGCGCCACCCTCTTCAGTCGCAATCAGCGGGTCGGTATCAATAGTAATGACATAGGAGTGGTGTGCTGCCCTCGCCCGTTTCATCGCAGATTCAAGCTCTGCAATTGAGGCGACCTTTTCTGATTCAGCCCCCATTGAGCCCGCATGGGCAACAAAATCAATATCACTTGGCCGGGCATGGCGGGCTGTATCCAGCAGATTGTTAAAACTCTCGCCACCGGTTGCCATTTGCAGCCGGTTGATGCAGCCAAAACCGCGATTATCCAGCACAACAAGAATGATTTTGTGGCCAAGCATAACACTGGTTGCTAGTTCAGAATTGGCCATCATATAGGAACCATCGCCCACCATAACGACGATTTCGCGGTCTGGTCGGGCCATCTTTGCCCCAAGTCCGCCGGCGATCTCATAGCCCATGCAGGAATAACCATATTCGACGTGGTAGGAATTGGGTTTTTGGGCCTTCCACAATTTATGAAGCTCGCCCGGCAGCCCGCCTGCCGCACACACGACAATTGAATTTTCATCGAGTGAGCGCTGCACGGCACCTATTACCTGCGCATCGCTCGGCAGCGGGTTTTGCGCATTATTATCGTTGGTCTCTGGCTCTGCCGTTACTCTTTCAACCGCCTCGTGCCAGTCTGTTCTCAATTGCGCATCCGGTTCAACAGCCTGAAAATTGCCTAGAGCAGAAGTGAGTTCCTGCAAACAGATTTTTGCATCGCCAATTAGTGGCAGGCCACCTCCCTTTTGCGCATCGAAAACCTCTATGTTGATAGAGAGAATCCTATAATTATTATTCTTAAATAAGGCCCATGAGCCGGTGGTAAAGTCCTGCAAACGGGTGCCCACAGCGATTATCAAGTCCGCATTTTCAGCAATTGCGTTGGCAGATGATGCGCCGGTGACACCGATTGAACCGAAGTTAAGCGGATGATCAAAGGCAAGTGCAGATTTGCCCGCCTGGGTCTCACTCACCGGTATTTGATGGCGCTCGGCAAATGTGCGCAAGGCATCGGTTGCTTGCGAATAATGCACGCCGCCGCCTGCAATAATCAGCGGTTTTTCTGCCTGCGTTATCGATTCAATTGCAGTGGTGAGTTCTACTTCATCCGGGCGCGGGCGGCGACATCGCCAAGTTTTTGGCTCAAAGAAGTTTAACGGCCAATCATAAGCTTCAGCCTGAACATCCTGACAAAATGCCAGCGTTGCCGGGCCGCAAGTGGCCGGATCTGTCATAGTGGCGAAGGCTTTGGGCAATGCTGCCAGCAATTGTTCCGGCCGTGTGATGCGGTCAAAATAACGGCTGACCGGGCGCAGACAATCATTGGCCGAGATTGTTCCATCGCCCATGCTCTCGATCTGCTGTAAAACCGGGTCTGGCAGGTGATTGGCAAAAACATCGCCGGGTAAAAACAAAACCGGCAGTCGGTTCACATGGGCAAGTGCACAGGCGGTTACCAGATTTGTAGCGCCGGGACCAATTGAGGTGGTCACGGCCATTGCCCGTTTACGGTTTAAGGTCTTGGAATAGGCAATTGCGGCATGGGCCATTGTTTGTTCATTGTGGCCGCGCCAGGTGGGAAATTGATCGCCTGCCGCATGTAGCGCCTCACCAAGGCCAGCCACGTTGCCGTGGCCGAATATTGCCCATATTCCGGCCAAAAATGGTTCTTTGTCTTCGTTCAGCTGAACACTCAGATACCGAACAAGCGCCTGTGCTGCGGTTAGTCGAATAGTCGTCATGCGGAATTTCCTTTACTGCGTCGTGCCTCATCCCATAGCTCACAAAGCGCTGAAAAGTTTTTTGCCATTTTTTTTATCGCAGCCTCATCATCCAACTCATTTGCAAACCAGCGCTTAGCGACATTTGAAAAAACCGTTCGTCCAACGGCAAAGCCCTTAACCAGATCATGCCGGCTTGCGGCTTTAAAACTTGCGGCAAGATGATCTTCAGGCGCATCGAGGCCCAAAATAACGATGCCGCGACAATGGGGGTCATTTTCCTCAATGGCTGCACATGTGGTCGCCCAGGCCTTGCTGTTTTTCATTGGCTCCAACTTCCACCAATCCGGGTAAATACCGATTTCATAAAAGCGCTGAATAACCTGAGCTGTAGTATTATCGTCGCAATCACCGGCTTTTGAGGGAATTACTTCCAGCAGAAAATCGAGATTGTTGCGGCGGCTTGCAGCAAATAATCGAGCAACGAGCTTTTCCTGACTGGCTTTCAGTTTTGCATCATCATCCGGGTGATAAAAACACAGAACTTTCACAACATGGTCTTGCGGCCATTCGCCAAGCCCACCGCAATCTGCGCCAAGTGCTTGTTCCATTTGCAGGGGTCGCGAGCCGGGCAATTCGGCTGGCCTGCCAATCCACAGCCCGGTTTCAGCGGCGGCATGTAATATATTATGCCCGTAACGCTCGTCGCAAAGAATACCAAACTCGGCCTGCTCTTTGGAAACCGAGATTGCAGCCTCCAAACAGAGCATTTTGAACATGCCTATACGCGCATGGTCGGCGCCCGCTGCATCGGCGATTTCCTCCAGCTGACTTCGATGATCAAAGGCAAATATTTTAAGTGCTGGCCACTCAATTCGTCGGTTGGTCGACCAGTGCAGTTGCTCCAGCACCTTGTCTTTTCGAAGTGCCTTTTCAGGCGAACCGTGCTCTAGAAAATATTCCAGCTCAATCAGGCTTGGGTAGGCGGGGGCGCAGCCGTGGCGCGATACGGCAAAGGCACCGCAGGCATTGGCAAATTTGAGCGCGGTTGGCCAATTATTGCCATCCAGCCAACCTTTTAGCAGGCCGGACATAAAGCCATCACCCGCACCCAGCACGTTGAAAATCTCGATTGGAAACCCGGGGCCGGAAATGCCTTTGTCTAACGTATCGGGTATATTATTGATAAAAGCGGCAGCGCCCATTGGTCCACGTTTGCACACAAGCGTTGCCCCGGTTTTACTGCGCACTTTTTTAAGCGCATCAATTGTATTGGTCGTGCCACCAGCAATGTGAAACTCTTCTTCGGTGCCGACAATCAAATCAAACAGGTGCAGGCTGGATTGTAATTTTGCAGTAACATCGCCCGATTCA
This sequence comes from Rhizobiaceae bacterium, assembly GCA_026981655.1. Lineage (GTDB taxonomy): Bacteria > Pseudomonadota > Alphaproteobacteria > Rhizobiales > Rhizobiaceae > SZUA-100. The sequence continues at coordinate 8,016 of JALSIJ010000230.1, forward strand.
ATATATCGGTTCTCGCCGTCTCCATGACCGGAAAGCCCCCAGAGATTGGGCCTATAATCAATATCGAGTGCGGTTTTGGCACCATTTTCACGCGCCAAATACAACGCTTTATAGACTGCCCCCATTGTACCCGGATTGGAAAGATGGGTGCCTGTTGCAACCACGCACCGGGTTTCGGCAATAAGATCAGGATCAATATCATCTTCACAAAGCGCCATATCGGCACAATTCTCGCGGTAAAAAATCAGCGGGAATTGCTCCTCATCGCGAATGCCCAGTAAAACCAGCGCGCTTAGTCGTTCCGGGTCCGTGACGATGCCTCGAATATCTACACCTTCACGCTCCAATTGCTCAAGAATGAAGCGCCCCATATGCTCATCCCCAACGCGGGTTATGAGACCAGATTTCAGTCCCAATCGCGCGGTTCCAATGGCCATATTGGCAGGAGAGCCGCCAATATATTTGGCAAATGAGCGCATATCCTCCAGCCGCCCGCCAATTTGGGCACCATACAGGTCGACCGATGAACGGCCAATTGTCAGTAAATCAAGTTTTTTATTCGGGTGTGTTTGCAATTGAGAGCCAAACCAGTTTGTCCGCTATAACGGTGCAATTACAATTGGAGTTCAGATCGCAGCAAGGCGGTGTTTTTGGTTCTTGTCAAGCCTGATTAATGATCAAAAAGATTGATCGCAAGTTCTATTTCTGTTGACACGGTTGCAAAAACCAAGCGAACTAAAATCTTAAACAAACGTCAAATTCAAACCAATTCTCAGGGACTTCACATGCCAGTTCGATTTGCAATTCTGGGCGCAGGCCGCATCGGCACAGTTCATGCGCAGGCAGTTTCATCAAATCCACAGGCAAAGCTTATTGCCGTTGCTGATGCGGTCGCAAGTGCTGCTGATCACCTTGTTGCAAATTTTGGCGGTGAGGTTCGCAGTGTTGATGAAATTGCCAGTGCCGATGATGTGGATGCGGTGCTGATTTGCACTTCAACCGACACTCATGTCGGGTTAATCGAGAAATTTTCCCGTGCCGGAAAGGCTATATTTTGCGAAAAGCCGATTGACTTAAACGTCGAGCGGGTGCGTTCATGCCTAGAGGTGGTTGCCGAAACCGGCACTAAATTGATGATTGGGTTTAACCGCCGGTTTGACCCGCATTTTATCGCGGTAAAAAAGGCCATTGAGACGGGGGAAATTGGTGAAGTAGAAATGGTCAATATTGTCTCGCGTGACCCCGGCCCGCCCCCGGCAGATTATATCAAAGTTTCAGGCGGCATGTTCAAGGATATGACAATCCACGACTTTGATATGGCGCGCTTTCTGCTCGGCGAAGAAATTCATTCGGTCATCGCCAGCGCTTCGGTACTGGTCGATCCTGAAATTGGCGCGCTTGGCGATATTGATAGTGCCAATGTAATTTTAACCACCAAAAGCGGCAGGCAGTGTTCCATTTCAAACTCACGCCGGGCCACCTATGGCTATGATCAGCGCATAGAAGTTCACGGATCGCTTGGCATGGTGCGAGCGGAAAACCAGCGCCCGGTGAGCATCGAAGTTGCCAATAAATCCGGCTTTACCCGCCCGCCACTGCATGATTTTTTCATGACGCGTTATCTCGATGCCTATGCGGGCGAGATTTCCGCCTTCATTCAAATGCTACAGGATGGCAGGCCGGTATCGCCCAATGGTGATGATGGATTGATCGCGCTAATGCTGGCGGAAGCAGCGGCAAAGTCGGCCAGGGAAGGCGTGGCGGTTATT
>JALSIJ010000231.1 GCA_026981655.1 Rhizobiaceae bacterium
GATGGTAAGTACATTTTCAGGGGTGATATTACGGCGAGGCATCGCAGAAATATTTCACATCGGAGACAGTCGTATTTCGCTTGTGCGGGATGGAAAGATTGAGCCGCTTACCCGTGATCATAAAACTCGAATTGCCGATGATAAGGAATATTTATCAAAAGCAATGGGAATTAACCCACATGCGGAAGTCGACTATAGAAAATTGCCCATAGTACTAGGGGACATTCTGATTTTCACCACCGACGGTGTGCATGAATATATTTCTGCAAAACAAATGGAATTAATTATAAACGCGCATCCGCAAGACCTTAATCAGGCGGCAAAATTGATCGTTAATGAGGCATTTGAAAACGCCAGCCCGGATAATATGACCTGCCAGATCGTTCGAATTACCAATACCGGCGAAATAGATGAAATTACCCACATTGAAAATTTGACCCGCCTGCCGTTTCCGCCATCGCTGGAAGCGGGCATGATATTTGAGGGCTATCGTATTATTCGTGAGCTTTACGCCAGCAATCGAACCCAAATATATTTGGCAAAGGACATTGAAACCGGCCAAATTGTTGTGCTCAAAACTCCCTCAGTAAATTTCGAAGATGATAAAGACTATCTTGAAATGTTTACCCGTGAGGAATGGATTGGAAGTTTGATCTCAAGCCCTCACGTGGTTAAAATTGTAAAATCAAATCGGCCGCGAAAATTCCTATATTATGTAACTGAGTATGTAGAGGGCCAGACCTTGCGTGAATGGATGAATGACAATCCAACACCCGACTTGCAAGATGTGCGTGATATAGCCCGACAAATAGTCAGAGGTCTTCGGGCTTTCCATCGTAAGGAAATCATCCATCAGGACATCAAACCTGAAAATATCGTTATTGATAAGGACGGAACAGTAAAACTAATTGATTTTGGTTCTGCCCGAGTAGCCTCGCTGGAAGATGCGGGTAAGGGCGAAAACGAGCAATTTAACGGTGGAACGAAAAACTATTCCGCACCGGAATTTCAATTGGGTTATAAATCCACCAACCAATCAGATATCTATTCGGTGGGAGTGATTTTGTATGAAATACTTACCGGAAAACTACCCTACATCGGCGCCTTTGATTCTATTCGAAAACTAAAGCTGCAAACCTATGTTTCGGCCAGAACCGTCAATTCAGATATTTCCTATTGGATGGATGACTGTTTAAAAAAAGCCGTCGAGATAAATGTTGCAAGTCGATATTTCACCATGTCTGAATTGTTGAGGGACTTTTCTCGGCCCAATCCTAATTTCAAACAAATTGAGTTCGCGCCTCTAATTGAACGCTACCCAAATGGGTTTTGGAAAGTTCTGGCCGGTTTTATGTTTATACTAAATGTCATTCTGCTTTACTTATTGTCCCAATAACAGGGTGGAAATTCGGATAAAACTTGTTTGATTTCATGATTGTGTGTCTTGAAACAATGATAAAAATTGAGTTTTACTTGATTGCTTGTTATTATTGTTTCAAATTCAGTTTATGTTAGAAAAATCACTGTATAATTGTTTTTAAATTGATGTTCGTGGGGCAACGCAATTTATCATATTACTGATCAATTGTTCTGGATGTATTATTTAATAATGCTAGCCAGGCGGCATATGGCCCAGTCAATCTTCGTGAATTTCTGGAAAAATATAATTGAATGAATATTTCTCATCATGTCATAAATAAACGACCATGGCTGACCCGATTCAGGATGCAACTATTCAGCGGATGGCTGATTGCAGTTTTAATGCCATTCGTAATTGTGAAAATTGCTTATAACGAACCACTGATTCAAAGCGGCAATGACGTGAATTTACTGTTGGGCGCAGCTATCGCTGTTACGATTGGCGTTTTGGTTACCCGGCGACTAACTAATTATCCAAGTATTGTTGCCGGATCCTATGTGATCATTAGCTTCACAATATCCTATTTATTGCTTGTTGGCTTCTTCTTTATTTCTCGACTGGATTATAGCCGGGCATTTTTTGTGCTGAGCTATGGTTTTTGCCTTATCTGGTTTTTGTTGGTTTATTTTACCAACAAGAGGCGAGTGAAGATTGCCTTTGCGATTGTGCCCGGGGGTAATGTACCTTTGGTGTTCAAAATCCCTGATATCGAATGGAAAATGCTAAAGTCTCCGACCGAATATAGTCCAGATATGGGGCCAGTGGTGGTTGATTTAAGGCATTCTCATAACTCAGATTGGGAGCGGTTTATTGCCGAATGTGCCCTAAAGGACATTCCCGTTTATCATTCCAAGCAAGTTACCGAACATATGACTGGCAAGGTGGATATTGAGTATTTGTCCGAAAATACACTGGGTTCGCTGATCCCCAATCTGGTATATCAGCGACTTAAATTAACCGGTGACGTTGTTTTTGCGCTTATTTTGTTACCGCCGGTACTTCTGATCTTGTCAATTGCCGGATTGGCTATTTATATAATCGAGGGGCAGCCTATATTTTTTAAACAGCAACGAATGGGCTATCAGGGTAATCATTTTACTGTTTTCAAACTCAGGACCATGAGCAATGTTATCGACGAACCTGCGAATGGAAGCAATAAGGTCGATCGGAGCTCTGAAGATGGCGTCTTGCAAAAGGCAATAACCAACATAGATGATATTCGAATTACGCCGCTTGGAGCAATATTGCGAAAATATCGAATTGATGAACTGCCTCAGATATTCAATATTATACGTGGTGAAATGAGTTGGATTGGCCCGCGGCCAGAGGCTGTTATATTGTCAGAATGGTATGAGGATAAACTTCCATTCTATCGGTATCGGCACATTGTTCGGCCGGGAATTTCAGGTTGGGCACAGGTCAATCAAGGGCATGTTGCTGAAATTAAGCAGGTCAATGAGAAGCTTCACTACGATTTTTTTTATATTAAAAATCTGTCGGCCTGGCTGGATTTTCTAATCGTTATCAAGACGATTTGGATTGTGATAACCGGTTTTGGCTCCAAGTAAATCGAGGCTAAGTAATTTGGATTACCAAGAATAATCTCAATCAGTTTGGGTTCGGTCTTAAGTGATATTGCCATAGTTTATTGATACTGATACCACCCATCTGTTGTGTTAGAATAATCCAACAATTAAATTCTGGACAACCGATTGCGCTCCGGCGGTAGTAATGTAATTGTAATGGATAGCTTATGAAAATCACGATTATTGGGGCGGGATATGTTGGACTCGTTTCCGGTGTTTGCTTCGCCGATTTTGGTCACGATGTCGTTTGTGTCGAGAAAGATTTATCCAAAGTCGAAATGTTATCTCGTGGTGAGGTTCCAATTTATGAACCCGGCCTGGATGTATTGCTGAATGAAAATCTGGATTCGGGCCGTATAAAATTTACACAAAATTTATCCGAAGGTCTGGACTGTTCTGATGCTGTATTTATTGCAGTTGGAACACCAACACGGCACGGAGATGGTCACGCTGATCTGACTTATGTTTACCAGACTGCGGAGGAAATTGCTCCCCTTATGCAGGATAACCTCGTGGTGATAATTAAGTCGACAGTTCCCGTTGGCACTAATCGCAAGGTTGCTGATTTGCTGAAACAAAGACGGCCGGAAATTAAATTTCATTCAGCATCGAATCCTGAGTTTTTGCGTGAAGGGTCAGCGATTGAGGATTTCATGCGCCCGGATCGGGTGATCATTGGTGTTGAAGATCAATTTGCAGAAGATGTTTTACGCGGCATTTATCGCCCGCTCAATCTACGCGAAACACCAATTTTTGCCACCGATCTGGAAACTGCAGAGATTATTAAATATGCCGCCAATGCTTTTTTGGCGACTAAGATAACCTTTATAAACCAGATTGCGGACCTTTGCGAGAAGGTGGGCGGCGACGTTCAACAGGTTGCCAAGGGAATGGGCATGGATGGCCGAATTGGGGCGCAATTTCTACATGCAGGCCCGGGGTATGGCGGCTCATGTTTTCCAAAAGATACAACCGCTCTTGCCCGTAGTGGCCGAGAGGCCGGTGCCGTGCAATCCATTGTCGAAACCGTAATTTCAGTTAATGAAGCTCGAAAAGCCTCTATGGCTGACAAGATTATCGCTGCCTGTGGTGGTTCTGTTGAAGGTAAACATATTGCGGTACTTGGCGTTACATTTAAGCCCAATACCGATGATATGCGCGACGCGCCAAGTCTCATCATTATTCCCCATCTGCAAAAGGCAGGGGCTTCAATTACGGTTTGTGATCCTCAAGGTGAAAAAGAAGGTGGTGCATTGCTGCCGGATGTTAAATGGGTAATTGACCCCTATGATGCTGCAAAAGGCGCCGATGCGGTTGCGATAATAACTGAGTGGAATGCATTTCGCGGGCTCGACCTTGAGCGACTGAAGTCCAAAATGTCTGCGCCAATTATCATTGATCTTAGAAATATCTACAATATTGAAGAAATGGTGGATGCTGGCATCCAATATTATTCGATAGGCAAGCGAAATGACCATATTTAATAAAAGGAATTACCGCACCTGCCGACGCACTGGCGAACTGACTTTAAAATATTCGATTAACGGCTTGTAAAATTTCAAGCCTTTTGTAGGTTGCGCTGGTATCTCACTGTTGTTTATTGCAAATCCCGCAAATCAACCGTAAGCAAATCCATTCTGAAATGGTTTCCTCTTTTGGAACAAAAATTGGTTCAATGACAAATCGAAAAGCACTCATTACCGGCGTCACAGGTCAAGATGGTTCCTATCTTGCTGAATTTCTTCTTGAGAAAGGCTATGATGTTCACGGAATTAAGCGGCGCGCTTCATCATTTAATACCCAGCGTGTAGACCACATCTATCAGGATCCCCATCTTGAGGGGCAAAACTTTATTTTGCATTATGGCGACATGTCAGACGCGTCCAATCTTACGCGTATCATACAGGAAGTGCAGCCCGACGAGGTTTATAATCTTGCCGCTCAATCACACGTGGCTGTAAGCTTTGAGGCGCCCGAATATACCGCAGATGTGGATGCACTTGGGACCTTACGTATGCTTGAGGCCCTAAGACTGCTGGGCTTGGAAAAAACAACCCGTTTTTATCAGGCATCAACTTCGGAATTATTTGGTGAGGCGCAAGAAACGCCTCAAACCGAGACGACACCGTTTTACCCGCGTTCTCCCTATGCCGCCGCAAAGCTTTATGCCTATTGGATCACCGTGAATTATCGCGAAGCCTATGGCATGTATGCCTGCAATGGCATTTTGTTTAATCATGAATCACCCCGTCGCGGTGAAACCTTTGTCACTAGAAAAATCACCCGTGGCCTGGCAAATATTGCCCAAGGTCTCGAACATTGCCTCTATTTAGGCAATATGAATGCATTGCGCGATTGGGGGCATGCAAAAGATTATGTGCGCATGCAGTGGATGATGCTGCAACAGGATGAACCCGATGATTTTGTAATTGCGACGGGTGTCCAATATAGTGTTCGAGATTTTGTTCGCTGGTCGGCAAATGAGCTGGGTATAGAGCTTCGCTTTGAAGGCAAGGGACAAGACGAAACAGCCGTTATAATAGCGATTGAAGGGGATGCTGCACCCGCCTTGAAAATTGGTGATGTAGTTGTTCGCGTTGACCCCCGATATTTCCGCCCGACCGAAGTGGAAACCCTTTTAGGCGACCCATCCAAGGCCAAGGAGCTGCTCGGTTGGGAGCCGGAGATAACGGTTCAGGAAATGTGTGCAGAAATGGTGGCCGAAGATTTGAAGGTTGCAAAGCAACACACTTTGCTTAAAGCACACGGGTATGCGCCGCCCGTAACGACGGAATCTTAGGCTGAACGCGGGTAAATTACAGGGGCACGTGCATTATGGTACTGAGAATTTTTGTTGCTGGCCATAACGGCATGGTCGGCCGGGCAATAATCAGGCGCCTGGAAAATGACGCAAATATTGAAATGGTAACCCGTTCGCGGCAAGAGCTGGATCTGCTCTCACAGCGCGATGTACAGCGCTTTTTTGATATTGAGAAAATCGACCAGGTCTATCTGGCGGCAGCAAAAGTGGGTGGTATTCATGCTAATAATGAGCAGCCTGCCGAGTTCATATATGAAAACCTGATGATTGAGGCCAATATCATTCATGCGGCCCATTTGGCCGATATTCAAAAAATTCTATTTTTAGGATCCAGCTGTATTTACCCAAAAAATGCAGAGCAGCCAATGGCTGAGGATGCCTTGTTGACCGGCGTGCTGGAAGCAACCAACGAACCCTATGCGATCGCCAAAATTACCGGCATTAAAATGTGTGAAAGCTATAACCGCCAATATGGGCGGGACTATCGAAGCGTAATGCCAACCAATCTTTATGGCAGTCACGATAATTATCATGCCGAAAATGCCCATGTGATACCAGCTCTGTTGCGCCGCTTTCATGAGGCTGTGGAGGCAAAGTCGCCGGAAATTGTCATATGGGGATCGGGCAAGCCGATGCGCGAGTTTTTACATGTAGATGATATGGCCGCTGCCAGTATATTTGTGATGAACCTGTCTTATGATATTTATGGCAAGCATACATTGCCAATGCTTTCGCATATAAATGTTGGAACCGGTGTTGATTGCACAATACGCAAGCTTGCCGAAACCATTGCAAGGGTAACAGGGTTTAAGGGCCAACTGGTGTTTGATCAAACAAAGCCCGATGGTGCGCCACGCAAATTGCTCGACACTTCACGCTTGACGAAACTCGGCTGGCAACCTGAAATAGGTCTCGAACAAGGGCTTATAATGGCCTACGAATGGTTTACGGCCAATCAAGGCAAATTCAGAGGCAAGCAAGGGTAGGGACGATTTTTTTTCAATTGATAGCTAATTCTGTTATCCGTGAGGCGGTAGGAATCCTTGGTTAATTTCCCCGTTTTTAATGTGGCCCGCCTGTAAATCCTATCTTTTATTGCCAAAAGTAGCTAGCGTTTGTAACGAATGCTCAATGGAGTAGTGGCAAGTGAAGAAGCGGCGCATTGTCATTTCAATAAACACGTCTTGGAATATTATTAATTTCAGGGCCGGGTTGATTAAGGCGCTCATCGAACAGGGATATGAAGTTGTCGCTGTCGCGCCCGAAGATGAATATTCTCTCCGGCTGGAAGAAATCGGCTGTCGTTTTTTACCCTTACCGATGGATAACAAGGGGACATCTCCGCTGAGAGATTTCATTTTGTTATTCAATTATTGGCGATTATTGCAGCGCGAGAAACCCGATGCGTTTTTAGGTTACACAATTAAGCCAAATATTTATGGATCTCTCGCTGCTCATGCGCTTGGAATCCCTGTCATCAACAATATTGCTGGCCTTGGAACCGCGTTCATCAGTGATAATCTCCTGACTAAGTTTGTAAAGTTACTCTATCGCTTGGCTCTCTCTCGCTCTCAGATGGTGTTTTTTCAGAACAAGGACGATCATTCTCTGTTTATAAAAATGAAGCTGGTGCGCTCACAACACACCGGTGTTCTGGCCGGGTCGGGCATTGATCTTGAGCAGTTTCAACCGGCTGGAGACACTACTCCAGTATCTGAGGAGCCATTTCTTTTTTTGCTGGTTGCTCGACTTCTCTGGGATAAGGGCGTTGGCGAATATGTCGAAGCTGCTCGTATCGTTCGTGCTAGCGCAATAAATGCTAAATTTCAGATCCTCGGCTTTCTTGACGTTGAGAACCGAACTGCTGTCGAGCGAAAGGTGGTGGATAGATGGGTCGAGGAAGGTACCATTGAGTATCTTGGACAAACTGATGATGTCCGTCCGTTTATTGCTGCATCTCACTGCGTTGTACTTCCCTCATATCGCGAAGGAACTCCACGTAGCCTTCTTGAAGCTGCCGCAATGGGAAAACCACTGATTGCCACTGATGTGGCAGGATGCCGCGATGTGATTGACAATGGGGAAAATGGATTCCTATGTCAGGTTCGCGATCCCGATCATCTAGCGCAACGCATGCTGGAGCTTATAACCCTACCAGACGACAAACGAGAGGCAATGGGCAAAGCCAGTCGCAAGAAAGCCGAGCTGGAGTTTGACGAGCGCATTGTTGCCGGTCACTATTTAGCGACCCTGGAAGACATCTTCAGCAAGTCCGGGAATTGACCTTGCCAGCCAATACAAATGGTTACGCAGGATGGATCGGTTCACACTGGAATTTGATGGTGTCTAACACCGCTCAGAGTTCCTGAACAAAAACTTATCCCCGCCCAATCGCCCGGTGTTAGATTTTTCAAACCAACAAAAATTGTTGCGCTTGCCGCTTGCTTTGCAAGACACATATCCAAAAGGAAAACACATGAAAGATCGCTACCAAAAAACATCGGCAGGCTTCGATAGTCCCGCTATCGACGCCTTTGCTGTTACCCCCGATGACAATGCCGACCTGTCAGAAGTTGTCCGTGCCCTGTTTATTGGTACACCGGGAGATATTGTGCTGCTGACCAAATTGGGTACAGAGGTTTCGTTCACCGGACTGGCTGGTGGTGATATACTGCCGGTTCGCACACAGCGCGTGAAGGCTACAGGCACGACGGCGAGTAATATTGTGGGGCTGGTTTAATGCTGACACGCTCTTTTAGCCGAATGGGCTCGACTTCTTATCGACGCAAGGGCAAATGGTGGCCGCCCACTGCTGCCATGGCGTTTGAACCAAAAAATAACCGCGCCATGATAAGTGGCGTAAGCACCACGATTTCTGATCTCATCACGTGTACCCGCTCGGCACCCGGTTTTGCCACAAATACAGACGGTACTTTGCAGGCGTTTACAAACAACGAGCCTCGCATCACAGGCAAGGGATTGCTGTCTGAAACATCGGCGACAAATCTGCTTCGTTTTTCGGAGGAGTTTGACGATACAACGTGGGTAAAGTCGAATGTTTCCGTTACTGCAAATCAGGCAATTGCGCCTGACGGTACGCTAGCCGCTGACATGCTTACACCGTCAGCCGCTGGGGCATTTATTTACCAGTCGATCGCCAGCCCGCCAATATCTGCTGTCATGTCAGTGTGGTTAAAATCAGCAGGCACCAACAATGTTACTCTACACCTTACGATCAATGGGGCAGGCGCAATCCCCAATCCGCAAAATCTAACGCTCAGCGTTACACCGCAATGGCAAAGATTTTCGTTTCCGGTCGCCACTGACGGCAATACAATCAATTATAATATTGGTGCATATGGTGCAGGAGATGTTTGGTCGCCGCTAGACCCTGTACACGTTTGGGGCGCACAATTTGAACAGTCAGCATTTGCATCGAGTTACATCAAAACGCAAAATGCGACAGCAATACGTGCCGCCGATGCAGTGCAGTTCAGCGACTTAAGCTGGCTGGCTGGAGGGCAGGGAACCTTCGTCATCGAGTTCCTTGCAAATCAGGCCAGTAATTACAACTATGCTGGTTTATTCGGAATTTGGCAGGATAACGGAAATTATATTGGTATCAATTCCAATGGGGCCAATTTTAATGCGGAGGGAAAATCTGCAGGAAATTGGAGCCTGTCCAATTTGACATTTGCATTTCCGGCGGATGGAGTTTCAAAAGCGGCACTGGCTTATGAAAACAATAGTGCTGGTTTTTCACTGGATGGTGCCGCACCGATGCTTGATACATCTTATGGTGCTGTCAGTAGTGCTGCAAATGTATTCATTGGAGATAGACTGCCTTTTTTTACCCAGCAATGGAATAGTTATATCCGCTCTATCACCTATTATCCCGTTCGCAAAACGGACTTGGAATTACAGGCGCT
>JALSIJ010000232.1 GCA_026981655.1 Rhizobiaceae bacterium
GGAACTTGAATTCATTGAGCATGTGGCGATGGTTTTTGAGTTTGATGAACAAACCTTCGAGCGAATTAAAATGCGGCATGTGTCACTGAAGGATCGCGATCCGTATTTTCTGTTGGAAGCGGACCCCGAATGGGATTTTGACAAGTTAAAAGCCCATTATCGCAAGCGGGTATCGGAAAACCATCCTGACCGCTTAATTGCGCGTGGTGTGCCAAAGGAATTCATAGCGATCGCTAACGAACGGCTTGCCTGTATTAATGCCGCCTGGGAGCAAATAGAGCTGGAGCGAAAACCCCTTGTCGGCGCATGAGTTTGACCCGGATGCGGGCTGTGTTGATGAAGTCCGCCAAGCGGCGAATTTTGGCGATCGCGTCAGCGGCATGCCGCTTGATATGATTATCCTTCATTATACTGGTATGGAAAGCGGCGAGGCTGCACTTGATTGGCTGTGTAATCCGGAAAGCGGTGTTTCCTGCCATTATTTTGTCGATGAGGCGGGCAAGATCACCCAATTGGTGCGGGAGGAAAGCCGCGCTTGGCATGCGGGCAAGAGCTGCTGGAAGGGTGAGGATGATATAAACTCGCGCTCAATCGGCATTGAAATTGTCAATCCGGGACATGAATTTGGCTATCGGGATTTTCCCGAAAGTCAGATCAATGCGGTGATGAAACTGTGTCTGGATTGTGGCAACAGGCTGCACATTCCACCACAAAACGTTTTAGCGCACTCCGATGTGGCCCCAACCCGCAAGGAGGATCCCGGTGAGCGTTTTCCGTGGGACAGGCTTTATCGCGCTGGCATTGGCCATTGGGTTGAACCGGAAAATGTTGCTTCAGGGCGTTATCTGCAGCGCGGTGATACAGGCGAGCCGGTTGAAGCCCTGCAGTCAATGCTGGCGCTTTATGGCTATGTCATTGATATTACAGGGCAATATGATGAGTTAACGCTGGCTTGCGTAACTGCTTTTCAACGGCATTTTAGACAGCAGAAGGTGGATGGCGTAGCCGATTACTCGACCCTGGCGACACTGCATAAATTATTGGGGAGCTTGCCGGAATCTCCCTGAATCTCCTTTTGAATCAAGCGTCAAAACAACGCTTGGAAGTCATTGAAAAAGAACGATTTATCGCCGTTCAATATGTTTCATTCCTGCAATACCAAGTGATCATTCCTGCCACATTTTGGCAATTATGGCGGCTAAACTGCCGCCCATCGGCGCCACCTGTGTGGGCTGATTAAACTGTTGAAATAACAAAGAGTACAACATGAAAAATTTTCAAAACGTGGCTATTGCCGCGACGATGACCTTTGGCCTGCTGATGCTCGGCGGCTGCCAGTCCTCCCAAACTGGTTCATCGACACACATGGATGCCTCATCTAGCAAAAGCCTGAAAACGACAACCAAACGAATAACCAATACAATCACCAGCCCGCAACCGAGATTGGTGAGCGAGGATGCTGCAATTATCGCAAATTCTGCAGTTGGCATGGTTGCTTTATCAAGGCCTGCTAAATCCAAAATGGCCGACCGTAAGAAACTTAAAAAGCTCAGCCACAAGTCTAAAAAATCTCGGCGTTTAACTGCCAAGCGCGGCACTCTCAAGGGTGATCGGGTAAAGCGAAATTCCTATGACCGGCTTATTCGACGCTATGCGAGGGCTTATGGTGTTCCCTATAAGCTGGCCCGGGCGGTTGTTCAGGTTGAAAGTGGATTTAAGGCCAGCGCTCGCGGTGGTGTTGGTGAAATTGGTTTGATGCAATTGCGCAAATCTACGGCCCGAGGCATGGGCTATCGCGGTTCAACCAAAGGATTGTATAACCCGGAAACCAATATTAAATATGGCATGCGCTATCTCGGTAAAGCCTACAAGCTTGGCGGTGGTTCAACCTGTGGTGCAATATTGAAATATAATGCGGGCCACGCTGCTAAGCGTATGAACCCTATTTCGAAGCGTTATTGTGGAAAGGTTCGCAAAATAATGCGGGGCAGGGTTTGATTGCGCCACAATTAAAGACTATCAGTCGTCGAAGATTACAAAGGCTGCGATAGAATAGAATTAATGATGAGATCGATAAATCATACATTTGGGATTGCAGGTGCAGCAATTGCGCTTGCATCGCTTGGCGGGTGCCAGGCACAAAATTCTGAAGGTTCGAGTTCTTCATTTTCTCTCGCCGGCCGGTCTTCGACGACTTCAACAATTTCCGCGTCTGAAAGTGCCGCCGTTGCGCAACAATTTGCGGCAATCAAGCAGCTGCCAAGACCACTTGATCGGCCCTATCATCGGGCTTTGTATGATGGAGATCTTGAGCTGGATATTGTGGCCAATCCAAAAATTGACGGGGTGACGGGCCGCGAAATCGCGACGCTGTCTCCGGCACTTCGACGTAAGCAGGCAAATTTGCCATTTGCTCGCCGGGCCATATTGTATAATTCGATCATTCGAAAACATGCAAAAATCAATGGCGTAGATTACGAATTGGCACGCGCAATAATTTATACCGAAAGCAGTTTCAGGGTAAATGCACTTGGCCGTGTTGGTGAAATCGGTCTGATGCAGATTAAGCCCGCAACTGCGCGCGGCATGGGCTATAAGGGCACGATCAACCAGCTTTATATTCCTGAAAACAACATTAAATATGGAATGAAATATCTGAAGAAAGCCAAGGACCGCGGCGGCGGTACTGTTTGCGGGATGATCCTTAAATATAATGCCGGGCTTTACTCCAAGCGGATGAACCCGGTGAGCGCTAAATATTGCCAGAAAGTTAAACGGCTGATGCGGCAGGCGCGCGGTGGTAAAGTTGCGGCCGGATAATAATTCAATAATATGAACAAAAAGGCCCGGAATTATCCGGGCCTTTTTTATTGATCGTCTTGTTGCGATTGATCAGCAGGTGTGGGTTACTTTGCAGGCGATAACCCCTCCTACAATACCACCGATGAAAGCACCTGCGGCTGCATTGTTGTTTCTGCGACGGCGATCACGTTCGCGGTAACGGCGCTCTTCACGGTAATTTGGCTCCACATAACGCTCGCGACGAACCGTACGGCTTGGTCTAACTCTGCGCTTGGCCTTACGAATCCGACGCTTCTTGATAATTTTGCGTTTTTTGGCCTTTGAGACCGCGCTTCTGGTGATGCGGGTACGCTCGGCATAAATGGCGGCCATGAGCGGGTTTGATTCCTGCTGAAGATGCGCCCATTGCTCGTGGGTGAGATAGGTTGTTGCAGGAATTTCCAGGCGTTGCTGCCATGAACCGATTGCACGACGAGAATTTGGGCCAAGTTTGCCGTCTGCACCTCTTGTGTTGTGACCAAGTGCGGTAAGGCGCAATTGAAGATCGGTACGTTGATTGCGATTGAGGTTAATTGCAGCTTCGGTATCTCTGGTTCCAACGGTTGAGAGAAGCGATTCTGGCAGTACTTTTGCTGCACGCGTGGTGGAATTGACATTCGATGTCTGTGCAGGGTTGGCAATCGCGGCAACCTGAATGTCTGGCTGATTTGTAGCAACAGGATTGCGGCCATTCGAGTTGCTGATTTTCTTTTCAAGCAGCGAGCGAATGTTGAGATCAGCAATGGTGTTGAATTGGCCATTTGGATATTGCTTCAGGTAGGCCTGATAATGAGCGATTGTATTGCGCGTCGATACCTCGTCCCAGAAACGTCTTTCAACGGCCCATTTGCTGGTATCGTTTTCGTTGATTTTTGCGGCAGGTTCTATGACCTTGCGAAGCTGAGGCTTAAGGGGTTTTGCTTTGGTTGGTGCGGGAACCAATACAAGCGTTGCACTCGACTGAGTGCTATTCAGGTTGGCCGGCGAGATTTTGGTCAGGGTTGCTACCTGGGTTTCTCCACCAAGGAAAACTTCGCGGCCAAGAGAGGCATTGTGCCAGGGGCGTTGTTGACCTTTGGTGGCTTTGGTAACATCACCACGTACCCGGGTTAAAGCACTTTGCAATGAAACCCCGGGGGTTGTGAGGTGTTTGGCCAATGCGGCGGTGTAAGGGCTGTTAATACCATTGCCGTCGAGTGCAACTGAGCCTGGGTCGGTTGCATAGGCAATAAGGATACCGCCGGTGCCACTACCTGTGGATTTGGTTTGAACCGGTGCAAAACCAGAACTTACGGTAACAGAACGGCTGACAGGCAAACTGGATGCGAATTTTCTTGCCAGCGGGTTATTGCGGCAGGCATCAAGAATGACGACACCAATGCCCGGATCTATCGGCAGGGATGCAATAAGTTTGTCCACGTCAAAAGCGCGGGTTTGCAAATGAGCGGGTGAATCTAATACTGCATCAATTGGCATCAGGTAGTTTTTTCCGTCAACCTGCAAGCCGTGACCAGCAAAATAAACCACAGCCAGTTCGGCATTATAGGCTTTTTCGGTAAACCGATCGATGGTTGCTGCCATCTCGGTTTTATTGAGGTCGATGCCTTCAACCACTTCAAAGCCTGCTTTTCGCAAGGTTTTGGAAATCAAATTTGCATCATTAATGGTGTTTGGAAGTCGGATAATATGATCGTAATTGCTGTTTCCAATTACCAGTGCAATTTGCTTGCCGGTGGAGGCAAGTGCCGCGCCACACATTAGTATAAGGCTTAGGCATAATGCAGCAATTCTGGCTGCTATCTTGTGTGTATAAGTCATTGTCATGCTCCCAAGTTCATCAGGCTACTGAGCCCTAAAAGGAAACCCTCCCCACTTTGCCCCCGGGGTGAATTGTGGCTGGAGTTTAAAATTATCAAAAAGTAATTTGCCGATAAGGTTTGGCAGAAAACTATAACTCTGGCCTTTGATAAACATAATATAATGTATTTATGAGCAAACTGGTGTGTCCGAATACACGCTACAGGAATTTTGCAAATTAATTTTAAGCAAAATTTTCGGTGTCGGTTTTCGTTATGAGACTACTCGTTAGGGTAGCACAACACCCTCGGTTTTTCCATGACCGGTGTTGCGGTCATATTCCTGGTCTTTAGCAGACCATTTATGGATTGTTGACCCAGGATTTTTACACTTGTTTTTGTGGATTGCACGACCTGCCATAATTCCATTTCTTGCATGGTTTTTTTCGTGCTTTTTCAACGCTCTAATCATTTTACGCCATATTAATTGAACTGAATTGGGGGCTTTGTTGATGTTCGTCCAATTGGGGTAAATGTAGTTGATTTTTACGGAGACATCGCAGCCCTCATTATCCCAGTCGATGAACCAGACGGCATAGGCCCAATGGCCGTTAGGCCCCTTTTTTCTCATTTGGGCTTTGAGTTCCCCGGTCGTTGAGCCATTGATCTGATAATAATAGGTTTTTGATTTGATTGAAATTGATGCTTCCGAAATGCTTGCCTGCATGAAAAATGCAATTAGTGCCGCCAACAGCATGGTAATTTTTATTGTGAATTTTGTTGGCGGGTTCAAAGTGTTTTCCTTATAATTGCTGTAGACGCACCTTTAGTACCGTATATCTCCTGTCTGAAAATTGAAAACAAGAGGTTATTGATTGACCGCTTGGTGTGATCTTCCTATGTGTCTTTTGCCAGCTGGCCGGACGGTCGCTCTGCACAATGTCGAAAGATGGTGCGGGGAGGAAAGTCCGGGCTCCATGGAAACACGGTGCCGGGTAACGCCCGGCGGGGGCGACCCCAGGGAAAGTGCAACAGAAAGTAAACCGCCCAGATTGGTTTTTGGATTTCGCTCGGCGAATGAAAAATATCAACGGGTAAGGGTGAAAGGGTGGGGTAAGAGCCCACCGCGCGGCCAGCAATGGGCGTGGCATGGTAAACCCCACCGGGAGCAAGACCGAATAGGGATGACATGGTGCGCGCAAGCGGGCCGGGCCGGTTTCCGGGCTTGATCATCCGGGTAGGTCGCAGTGAGGTTCACGGTAACGTGGACCCAAGACGAATGATCGTCACGCCTTGAAGCAATTTGAGGCCATACAGAACCCGGCTTACAGGCCAGCTGGCACTTTATTATTGTTTTCGTTCAGCCGTCCGGCTGGGACGCCCGCTCACGGGCTGGCAATTTGGCTTAATGCCAAATTTTTGCCCTGCCACGGAGGGTATTCGTCGCTCGCTTTGGTATCCCGTTCGCTTGCTTAATATATTCTTCCGCTCAACCATCCGGTTTCGCGTCCGTTCACGGGCTGGCACATTGCTCATCTCAATGTTTGCCCTGCCACGGGGGGCGCTTGCGCGACAATTCAAATCGCAGGTAGAGCAACGCGAAGCGCAAGATTTAAAACACAAAACAAGACACTGAAGAGGTGTTCGTCCGGTCAGGCCGCGTCCGCGCAGGCTGTGCAAAGCACAAACAGCCGTGAGCGAAAAAGGTTATGCGCTCACTTTGTTTTATCGTTCGCTTGCGCGTAAATACGTGCGCTCACTTTGTAACTGAACCGATTTGCGTGAGTACGTCAATAATCACCAGCCTAGCGAAGGGCTGTGTAGTGTTTGGCCAAATCTGACATGGCGGTGAAATAGGGGCCTGGGCCAAAACTAGCCCGTGCCACACCAATATTTGCAATATCTGTGATTGAATTTAACTCCCCTTTCATCATAACATTTACCGGGCTGCTTGTGCCCTGGACAATCCGTTCGATAAGTGAAAGTTGCGAAAGGCCTGGAACAAAGAACCCATCGGCACCCGCTTCCACATAGGCGGCCTCGCGCTCCAGTGCCTTTGAAACGTGCGCCTCATGTTCATTTTGGTTGGAACCAAGAAATAAATCCGTTCGTGCATTGATGAATATTGGAATATTCGCCAACTCAGCCGCTTTGCGCACGGCTTTAATTCGCTCAACTTGAGTATTGATAGAATGGAGGCCTTTTTCCCGCACAATCCGATCTTCGAAATTGATACCTATTGCGCCTGCATTGATGATTTTAGTAACATTTTTGGTGATTTTTTCGGGCTCAACCGCATAACTGCCTTCAAAATCTACGCTCAGCGGAAGATCGACAGAAGCAGAAATACGGGCAACAATCTGCACAACGAAACCCAACGGAATGGCTTCGCCGTCCTCATAACCCTGTGCTGCGGCAACAGACCAGCTGCCGGTTGCGTTTGCCTTGGCGCCTGCATCTTTGAGCGCTTTTGCGCTTCCTGCATCCCAAATATTATACAGCACCAATGGGTCATGTTTCTTATGCAGAGATTTGAAATATAAGGCTTTTTCGGACTGGTTCATGACTTTATGCTCTCCGTGCGATTACTTTCTTGTGGTTAAAATCTTGCGCATCGCTTTTTCCTGCCGTTTCATGTTTTGCGAATCGCTTCGCTCTATGTGCATTATGAACTATGCTCTCCGTGCGATTTGAACTGTTGTTGATCAGTATTGTCGCTCAATCTCTAGAAGCTTTTGTTTGCGCCAAAGCCCGCCGCCATAACCGGTAAGTGAACCATCTGCGCCAATGACACGGTGGCAGGGAATAACCAGCGCAATCTGGTTGGCACCATTTGCTCGCGCTACCGCCCGGGTGGCGGTGGGGCGGCCAATGCGTTTGGCGATCTCAGAATAACTGCGGGTGGTGCCTGCGGGAATGTGCCTTAGTTCATTCCAAACCTGTTGCGCAAAAGGTGAACCTGTATAGGCTAGCGGGGTTGAGAATTTGGCGGATTGTCCATCGAAGAATGCGCGCAGTTCATCTTTAATTTGCTCACCGGGGTTGGATTTTCGAATGCCCAGTTTGCCCTTGGCGAGTTTTGCAAGCTTTGTGATTTCGGTTTTTAATGCCTTGCGATCAACAAATTCCAGAAGATGCAATTGGGACTGGCTGCAAATTGAAATCATGTCTCCTAATGGGGTTTCCACCCAATCCACGAACAATATCGGATCGCTATCGAGCGTTCCGGGCGCGCGTCCAATAATTTTTGCAAAGGATGCCCGGAACGCGCTGGCAGATTCAAATCGTGCATCTATCTGCGCTTCAATGATTTTGCCGCCATCCGAGATGGTCTCAAATCCTTCTCGCAATCGCCGTTGGCGAGCCATCTCCAGGAAGGTCATACCAAATTGCCGCTTAAAACTTCGACGAATGGTGGAAAGGTCAAAGCCCATTTTCTCAATATCGGTTTCTGACCATCGATATTCAGGGTGCTTATCAAGCGCCTTTAACAGCGTGCCAATTGCCGGGTCTGCCGATGCGATTGGCTTTAGCGGATGGCACTTTTTGCATGCACGAAACCCAGCTTCGATACATTCGCCAATGGAAGCATAGAATGTGCAATTCTCTCGTTTTGGTTTTCGGGCAGAACAGATTAATCGGCAAAAAATACCCGTCGTTTTTACGCAGACATATGCCTGCCCATCATAGTCGGCATTGCGGTCTAAAAGCGCTTGGTAAAGTGTGTTGTGGTCTGGAAGATCAAAAAGCATGGTGTGTTGGTATCATGTATTTGAAGCCGCGCCGCCGAAAATCGGGCGTCTATTTCAATTGGCTAAGCGGTTGCTTTCTATCGGCTCATGCCAGCGGCTTTGCCGCGGCTCCGCAGGGGCGGCCTTAACGACCGGCTCGCCGTTCGCTCGCCATACGGTGAGATTAACCCTCCGTGGCAGGGCAAACATTGTGTTTGGCAATGTGCCAGCCCGTGAACGGACGGTCAGCCGGAGGGCTGGGCGGAATATACTTATAGGTGAAGCGCGAAGCGCCGCCTGAGTTTATCGAATGGGGCGGAGTAATGGCAAAGCCATTTGCGTGAACGCTTTATTTAATGTTCGCTTGCGCGTGAACACGTGCGCTCTCTTTGTATGCGATTTGAATGGAATCCTAACCATACGTTAAGATTAATGATTCACAATTGGTTAATGACAAATTTAAACTTTGTTTACGAATGCCAATTTTGGTCTGGAATCCATTGACCCCCATGTTATCCCATGTTATCCCATATTTGTGTTTGAGGCGGTCAGATTGCGATCAGCAATCGGTGTTCATCATAAGGGTGGCCGGGGGGCGTCCGAGTAGTAATTCATTTGAGTATTTTAATGTTGCGTCGCGCTTAGGGTTTGCCCAATCCGGTATTGTGGCAGGGTGTCGTGCGGCCAACGCAATCGCAAATCTGAATTGTGGAGCGGGTGGTGGATCGGTTTTTATCAAACTCCATCAACAATGTGGACAAGAAGGGCAGGGTGTCTATTCCGGCTCCGTTTCGTGCACTGCTGGAAAAGCGCAAGGAGACGCAACTCTATACGCTCCAATCCATCGACATGCCGACAGTGGATGCCGGTGGCACCGATCTTTTGATCGCGTACGAAGAGCGGATGGCCGAGCTCGACCCATTGACCGGAGAATACGACGACCTTTCATTTTATTTTCATGGCGACAGCGCCTGGATGAAGATCGACCGGGATGGTCGCATCGTGCTCACCGATGCCTTGCGCGAACATACCGGCATTACAGATCAGGTGGCTTTTGTCGGTCGCGGCACGTTTTTTCAAATGTGGGAACCGAAACAATTTGCCGAATATCGCCGCGAGGCGCGCGCCAGAATTTTGAAAATGAAGCAGGAGCTTGTTCAAAAAAGTCGCGGGGCGGGCATATGAGCGAAATAAAAGCCACTCCTCAAGCTTCAGGTGTCGCGCAAAATGAAATGCGTCATATTCCGGTTATGCTGGATGAGGTGATTAAGTATCTGGCACCCAAGCCCAGCGAGGTTTTTGTTGATGGCACATTTGGTGCCGGT
>JALSIJ010000233.1 GCA_026981655.1 Rhizobiaceae bacterium
TACCGGCGAACCTGACGAGGTCAAGAAAATATTGCATTTAATCAAGGGCTGCGCCTCAAATCTGGGCGCAACCGGATTGGTTGATTTATGTGAGCAAATGAAACTCGATATTGAGCAGAACTTAGAAAGCTCAAACACAGGTGTTGGCAAATTTGATGAGGTCTTTGCTGAAACCCGCTTATTGATCAATGAATTTTCTGAAGCCGCCTAAATTCCGCAGGCGGCGGGTTTTACTCCGCCGCTCCGACAACCAAAGCCAATGGCTTTTCTTCCGTTCTGCTGATATTCCCATCTTGATCGAGTATCAGCAGATCACCATTCTTAATGCTTGCATAGGCTGTGACGCCGACAATCATTGGAATGTTGTGCTCACGGGCAACAATTGCGATATGGCTCAACCATCCACCCACATCACAAACCACGCCACCGGCGCGCAATATGTAGGGTAACCAATTTGGGTGCACCATTGAACAAACAAGAATGTCACCATCCTCAAATGAAGCAAGGTCCGCGCCCAATTCTGCCTGCTCAATACTGGCAACAAATGCATTGCCCTCCACCAAATCGCTGCCGGAAACGCGTGTACCGCTCAATGGTCTACCGGCAAGGTTTTGGCCACCATTGGCCACACTCTTTGTTGATGTGGCAATTTCAAGCGCGCAAATATCCATGCTCGAAGGGGGAGGCGGCATTTTAAGCAGCTTGTCTATCGTATTTTTGCGCGATGATGCAGCCTCAAGCAGCTCGCTCAATTCAACGCTTTCAAGCGAGATAATTTCATCAAAATTGAGATAGAAACAAAGACCCGCCATATTGTACCGACGGTCGATAGCCGTGAGCAGGTTTCGAATGATAGCCAGATGGCGCAAGGATTGATGTTTCGCATCCTCTTTCAGAACCTGATACAATTTGGCCTGTTCAACCGGGTTTTTTAACGCATCTGGCAGCTCAGATTTTTTGCCAGCCCCTTGGAGCGTATTTGATGTGCCGATTTTGAGCATATCACTTAAACGCCCCGGCTGCTCCTGGAACCGTGGCTCTGAAAGCTCATAATCAAACGGCGCACGGTGCCCAAGCTGTGCAAGCAGAAACTTCTTTTGGCCTGGTTTATTTAGTTTTAGCGCTTCAGCCAAAGCCTTTGCTGGGCCTGCTTCAGATGTGATTGCCAGGTGCCCTGCTGCATCTATGCCTGCGTCCTTCAATTGACTTGCCGCATTTTCTACAAAAAATGAAGCGGCAATATTGATAACTTCAACTTCAACATGGGTGATTTGAATAAAGTTTTGCCATTGACGGGCAAGCAACCGCATTAAGTCCGCTTCAGTGAGAAGGTCAAAATTTGCACTTTCAAGCAGAGGTATTTTTTCACAAAATTCCGGTAGAATATTCTGATTGTAATTGTCGGCGATTTTTCCCTTATCCTTTGCCAATCTTTTTGCAGCTCTCCGGGTAATTTTTACCCGGTGTTGGGCCGCCAGCCGGGCATCCGTATAAAGGCGACCAAAAATAGTGACCAGCCGTGAGGGAGCGTTTTCTCCAATGTCGTACGAAAGCCCCAACCGGCGACAG
Source organism: Rhizobiaceae bacterium (assembly GCA_026981655.1). GTDB lineage: Bacteria > Pseudomonadota > Alphaproteobacteria > Rhizobiales > Rhizobiaceae > SZUA-100. The sequence continues at coordinate 1,570 of JALSIJ010000233.1, forward strand.
GCATGATCAACGCTACCACCGCTTGCCCACAGGGTTTGCATGAGATGGAGTGAGATCGGTGTTGGTCTGGGCAATACTTCCGACATTTCATCTTGACGAAACAACACTTTGCCAATTTCGGCATCCTCTGCACGGGTCAAAATATTTTCCCATTCTTTTTGCCGCAATTGTTCCTTGTTGCTCCCACCCCCAAGCGTGGTGATGTCACGGCTTTGCACTATTACGAACTGGCCATTTTTATAGGTCCACTCAATGTCCTGCGGTGCCCCAAACAGGGCATCTGCCCGCGACCCAATTTTGAGAAGCGGCAAGAGGTCAATTGGTGCGGCCACTCCACTGAAATTTTGATAGGAATATCGACCGAACCGGAACAGCTCCGGCGCAACCGTCCCTGATACCAATTCATCAGCGGTGCCTTCGACCATTTCCAGCATCATCTGACCGGCGGCTTCCGGGTCGCGGGTGAACAATACACCCGCATATTCCGCATCAATCATCTTTTGAACCAGAATATTACCATCGGCCAAAAGGTTGTCATTGCTGCCATAGGCGCTGGCCCGGCTGGAACCAAAGGAGTTGGCGACCGCCAATATAGCGTCCTCCAGCGTATCGCGGTTAATGTTGAGATGGCTCTCGAAAACACCCGCAAAGCTTTGGTGATTGCCATCTTCTGCACCGGCAGAACTGCGTACCGCAACTTTAACCGCGGCCACATTCTGCCAGATTTTGTTGAGCAGTCGTTTTCGCGTCGAAGCCGGTGAGCGCAGGAAGTTTATTAGAAAATACTGGTTGAGAACAACGCCGTCAGGAACTGAAATTCCATCATCCATGAGCCGTGAGAGCCGATAACTTTTATTACCGCATTCGTTCAACAATTCATGACGGGAAAGCGGAATTATCCCGTCGCGCATCCGCCATTTATCAAGTACAGATGTGATATTCTTGCCCATGTTTTCCAAGGCGGAGAATTTTCCGCCAAGTGCCGCCCGTTGCAGCAGCAAAAGCGCAATGCTGATCGACAAATAAAGCGATCCTGCAGCGCTGAGAATTGCGGCAAGCCCGACAAATAGTGGAAGGCCGATGATCCAGCCAATCAATTTTTGCCGCCGCGTTTTTGCAACCGCGATCTGAATATAGGCGCAGCCGAGCATAGCGAAAATTATTGGAAACAGGAATACAGGGTCGGGTTTGGAAAGGTCCGCTATCCACAAAAAAGCCTGCGGGTTGTTGCTTGCCAGCAGTTGAACAGCGGCAAGCCCTAGCATCATTACGGGCAGAAAAGCCAGCGCCAGCATATTGCGCAATGGTGTCAGACCGTACATTTTGTAAAATTCCTGTATCGCCCGAACCTTTCTTTTCGGGTCATGTTTCAGGCGTGATTTCAACGCGTCCAATTCCTTTTTCGTTTCCGTAATGACCATTTGGTCGCGCTCAGCCTTGATTGATATGGGCAGCACCAGTAATCGCGAAAACGCGGCCAATGCCAAAATGGCAATGATAATATTGCTCTGCTCGGTAATCTTGCCAAGCAGAGCCGCAAGCGCATTTACACCTTTTTGCCAGATGCCCGTTTGCTGGCCTGCAAGCCACGCGGCAATATGGGGTTTAGGGGCGGGCGCTTTAAAATATTCCCAGGGCAGGGTATAGCGCCCGCGAAAATCAAAACCGGCGCGGTTTAGTTCCAACCCAAGCACTTGTGAGATAAAGCAACCACGACGATCGTAGCAGGCCGCAATAATCGGTTTTTTCGGCAGGTCTTTTATCAATTTGTTCAACTCAATTGTCGGCGTTGCCCTCAATGGAATATTGGTGGCACCCGGCAAATGCTTGTTTGCAAATTCTCCGGGGTAGCGAACATCAATAAACTGGGCGTTTTCATCCTCAATAAGAGTGTGAACCTTGTCGGTTGTCAGCAATATATCTTTTCCCGGATAATCCGGTATGGCACGCAGGTCTGAAAGCGAGCGCACATTCTTGTCGGTAAATGGGCGTCCTTCAACAATCCATTTCTCGATACCGCCTTTGATGAACCGGCAGTCAATGCCAATTTTGGCAAGTTTCACACAGGTTTCAGAACTTCTATTGCCGTTGTGGCACATCAAAATTGCCTTCTTGCCGGCAAGGTCTATGCCCGAAGTTGCAATGTCAGGGAAGCGTATATGTTTGGTGCCGGGCAGGGTGCCCATTTCATTCTCACCGCTTTCACGCACATCAATAAACACCACATCTGAACGCGTGCCGTTCTGGCTCTGTTTCAGAAGTTTGGCCGCATCGCTGGTTGATATTCCAAGTGGGTGACTTGCCTGCTTTTTTAAGGAGGTCTCCTTAAGGTTCTTGTCGAGATTTTTTGTGCCCTGTGCTCGGGCCGGGCGCGTAAGCGTTGCTTGAAGCCTGGCCAGTTCCGCATTGCTGCTGGCGCTATATTGATAAATATTGATGCCAATTGATGTGAGTGAAACGAGCAACAAGGCCATTGCCAGGCGGAAAATGCGCTTGCCGTAGCGTGCATTGTTGGCACCGGCCCGAATGCCAATCGCAGCCGCGCCGCCCCCCAGCATGGCAGAGCCAATGGCCAATAATTGCGATACACTGGAAAGGGAGCCGATCACCAGTTCGGGTGAGGGAATGGCGTAGGCGGGGTCAGTGAATATTAATAGTACAGGCAAGAATAGTCCGGACTGTAAAAAACTGAATGCAAGGAAAAGGCGACGCGAAACAAATTTCCTGGAGTTTATCATACAATACTTCTTTTAGTTGCTGTGCTGGTCCCCAAAGCTGTTTATCCTATGTCTGAAAATTCACGATTAAGCCGGGACATGCACAAGGTGTAATTTTATGAAACTCAACCTTTAATATATTTTTAATTATTATTCAATCTAAAATTGAATAGACAATTTACTGTCATCGCATTGACAGTGCGAAAAAATACCTTAGTTAGTAATCACTAACATAATAATGGGGTGGTATTCTGTGACATTGTCGGAAAAATCCGGTGAACCTAAAGTCATTAAAAGGCGAAAACCGGCAGCAGAACGCAAAGCTGAAATTGTTGAAATGGCAATTCGGCTGGCGGCGGATGTTGGTCCTGACCGTTTGACGACCGAAGTTCTGGCGCGTGAAATTGGCATTAGCCAGGCGGCAATTTTCAGGCATTTTGAAAATAAGGGTGCCATTTGGGAGGCGGTTGCCCGCAGATTAAGCGAAAAAGTAAGGGAAGGCTGGGTTGCAGAAGAACCAAGGTCTGATGAGGCATTTGGTGAAATAAGACGCCTGGTTTTGAGCCATTTGGGAACGATACAGAACACACCGGCGCTGCCCGCTATCCTGTTTTCCAGAGAGTTACATGCTGAGAACGAAAAGCTGCGGCTGTTTTTTGTCCACATGATTAAATCATTTTTGGCGCGATTGACCGCACTGATTTCGGCTGAATATGAAAGAATTGATATCAAGCAGCAGTTGAACGCAGAAGATGGTGCATCTCTGATACTGGCGTTGGTGCAAGGATTGGCATTACGCTGGTCACTGAACGGAAATAGTTTTGACCTGGTTGCCGAGGGTGAGCGACTACTGGACGTTCAAATTAAATGCATATTTGCCTTTAATGAAGGGGATACCTGATGAAGAACCTGTTTCGCTTCATTTTCTTTACCTTGCCGCCAATTTTGGCAGGTGTCGCTGTTATTATCTATTTCGTCACCACCAAAAAGCCACCCGCACAGGCCCCGGTGGAAGAGCAGGTGACCCATGTGAGGATCATTGATCTGCAACCTTCGGAAATCATTCCGACCGCGATTGGCTATGGTGTCGTTCGTCCGGCAAAAACCTGGAACGGGATTTCGCAAGTCGGTGGCAAAGTTATTTATGTTCATCCAGATTTCCAAAAAGGTGCAAGTCTTGCGGCAGACACAATTGTCGTAAAGCTATCCCCATCTGATTATAATCTGGCAATTGCCCAGGCCGAGGCCAATATACGTTCAACCGAGGCGCGGCTGAAAGAACTTGCCGTAAATGAAGAAAATACCCGTCAATCGTTGAAAATCGAAGAAGAGGCGTTGGAATTAAAGCGCGCCGATCTGGAACGGAAGCAGAAATTACTGGAGCGGGGCAGTGTTGCGCAAAATTCGGTAGATGTTGCCCGCAGCGGCCATCTGGCCCAACGTCAAAAAGTGTTGGGAATGAAAAACTCACTCTCCCTTGTTCCAACCCAGCGTTCTGTTCTTGAGGAGCAAATTCAGGTGTACCGCTCTGCGCTGGAGACCGCAAAGCTGAATTTGATGCGAACCAATATCAAATTACCGTTTGACGCGCGCGTCGTGGAAACCAAGACCGAAATCAGTCAATATCTTGTGCCGGGACAAAGCATCGGGAGTTTTGACGGCATTGAAAATGCCGAAGTCGAGGCACAAATCCCAATCGAACAATTTGGCCGTATGCTGAATTCTGTCCCACGAGCGGATATTGCTGGCAATCAATCTGCGGCATCAATTTCCAAACTGCTGGGTGCAATGGGCCTAACGGCGACTGTTCGATTGAACCTTGGAGACAGGCCTGTTTTCTGGAAAGGGGTTGTGTCGAGAATAAGCGATACAATAGACCCAAAAACCAGAACTGTTGGGGTGATTGTAACCGTGCTTGACCCCTATAAGGGCGTGCGGCCGGGAACCAAGCCTCCTTTAACCAAGGGTATGTTTGTTGAGGTGCTGGTCAGCAACAGGCCGATACTGGACGCATTGCTTATTCCGCGTTCTGCACTGCACGCATCATCTGTTTATCTGGCTAATGGCGAAAACAGACTGGAAATTCGACCGGTTTCAATTTTGTTGCAGCAGGGTGATTTAGCGGTGATTTCCAGCGGTTTGGAAAAGGGTGACAAAATTATAGTCAGCCCGCTTAACCCCGCTGTTCCAGGAATGCTTTTAAAGCTATCGGCAGATGAAAAGCTGGCGCAGAACATAAAACAGCATGCGCTATTGAACGGTGAAACCAAGTGATTCGATTTTTTGTAGATCACCCGACAATAGCAAATCTGCTGATGGTCGGGTTTTTAGTCATCGGCCTGTTTTCTGTTGGCAGTCTGCAGCGTGAAACCTTTCCGCGATCAGATCCAAGCCGGGTTGAGGTGAGTGTGCCCTATCCCGGAGCGCGGGCGGAAGACGTGGAATCGGCCATATGCGAACGGCTGGAAAGTGCCGTTGATGCGGTCACCAATGTGCGTGAAATGAGCTGTGAATCTCGTGAAGGGCTTGGCCGCGCGGTGGTACGCATGAATGAGGGCGAGAAAATTGATGAGTTCCTCAGCGATGTGAAATCGGAAGTTGAAGCGATCAGTGACTTTCCTGATAAGGCAGAGCAGCCGATCATCAAAACGCTTGGCAGAACTGATTTTGTCGCATCAGTTGCGGTCTCAGGCATTGAAGATCGCACACAACTTAAAATTTATGCCGAAGAAGTGCGTGAGCGAATGCTGCGCTGGGGAAACATTCCCAAGGTCGATATTAAAGGGTTTTCAACCCATCAAATTCGAATTGAATTATCAGATGTAGTGCTGCGCCAGTTTGGCTTGAGCGTTTCAGATATTGCCAGAACCATTCAGAGCCAAAGCGTGGACCTGCCCGGTGGGAGTGTCGAGACCGGTGACGAACATGTGCTTGTGCGTCTGGCAGATGAGCGCAAACGCCCGAAGGACTTTCTAAACCTGATTGTGCTTTCTGCATCAACCGGCGGGCAAATCAGACTTGGCGACATCGCAACGATTGTTGACCGCTTTGAGCTGGATGAGGAAAAAATTCTGTTCAATGGCAAGCCGGCCGCCATTCTCGATATTACCAAAACCCGCAACGAAGACACACTTGATGTAATTGATGCGGTAAAGGAATTCATCACCCACGAAAGCCAATACTCTCCCAAAGGGGTGACGATTTCGCTGACCACAGATGGCGCTTCACTGGTGCGCGACCGGCTGCTGCTTGTTGCTGTCAATGGTGTTCAGGGCCTGGTGCTGGTTTTTCTGGTCATGGCGATATTCTTCGGACTTCGCTATTCCTTTTGGGTGGTTATGGGCCTGCCTGTGTCTTTCATGGGCGCTTTTGGCATCATGAATATGGCCGGCTATTCACTCAATATGCTCACCTCAATCGGGCTTTTGATCGTCATCGGCATCCTGATGGATGATGCAATTGTTATTGCCGAAAATATCGCGGCGAAACGCGAGCAGGGCGCAACCCCGGAAGAGGCTGCCTCTCAAGGCACCATGCAGGTATTGCCCAATGTTATATCGTCCTTCGCGACAACAACACTGATTTTTGGTTCGTTGATGTTTCTTGAGGGCGACCTTGGTGCGGTACTGAAAGTTGTTCCTGCGGTTATGTTGTTTGTGTTGGTGGTCTCGCTGGTTGAAGCATTTTTAATCCTGCCCCATCACCTTAGCCACACCATGCACAAAATTGGTGATAAGCCATCGCGAATTAATGAGATTGTTGAACGGGCCGTCGACTGGACCCGTGAAAAAGTTGTCGGAACGATTGTCGATGCGGCGGTACGTTTCCGCTATTTCACGGTTGGCCTTGCATTTGGGCTATTGCTGTTGGCCGTCTCCATGCTGACCGGTGGGCTTCTCAAGTTTACAGCATTCCCGGATCTTGACGGCGATACAATTGTTGCACGTGTTCTACTGCCACAGGGAAGCCCGCTATCGCGAACCGAAGCAGTGGTGGGAAAACTGAAAATCGCACTTGAAAAGGTTAACCGCGAATTATCTCCAAAGCAGCCCGATGGTAAAGAGCTGATCCGTCAGGTCACCACCACCTATAATGAAAACAAGGATGCATTTGAGATAGGTCCGCATGTGGCAACCATAAGCGCTGATTTGTTGAGCGGCGATATTCGCCAGGCCAGGCCTGCTGAAATCTTGGCGCTTTGGCAAAAATATACCGGTGATTTACCCGATGTTATCGACCTGAAATTTGATGAACCGGCCGTCGGCCCGGCTGGCGTGGCAATCGATTTGCGGGTAAAAGGCAACGATCTGGTCGAGTTGAAAAGCGCGTCAACCGAATTGGTGAACTGGTTGCGTCGCTATAAGGGTGTGACCAGTGTGCTAGATGATCTGCGACCCGGCAAGCGCGAAATTCGTATCCACCTAAAGGAAGGCGCAATCACTCTTGGGGTCAATGCGGCCCTGATCGCCGACCAGCTACGCTCGGCCTATTTCGGCACCAAGATCAGTGAATTGCAGGTCGATGGCGAGGCCTATGAGGTCAATGTGCGCTTGGCTGCGGGTGATCGCAATTCACTGTCAGACTTTGACCGCTTTACAATTGCACTTCCCAATGGCGCACAAATTCCTCTTTCCGCTGTTGCACGATTGGAATTCGGCCGCGGATATGCGCGGATAAACCGGCAGGACGGTATTAGAATGGTCACCGTTCGCGGCACTATTGATGCGCGAATTGCCAATGCCAATGATATTGTATTGGACACCTTGAAGCGTTTTGTGCCTGATCTGGAAACCAAATACCCGGGCATAAAAGTCACCGTTGAGGGGCAAAACAAAGAAGCACAAATCACCCAGAAATCTATGATACGCGGGTTTGCTATCGGATTGATTGGCGTGTTCCTGATTTTAAGTTTTCAGTTTCGTTCCTATGTGGAGCCAATTGTTGTGATGGTGGTAATTCCATTTGCATTGATTGGAGCAATCTTCGGCCACATGGCAATGGGGCTGAACTTTTCCATGCCGAGCATGTTGGGTTTTGTCTCGCTTGCCGGCGTTGTGGTGAATGATTCTATATTGCTGGTAAGTTTCATCAAACTGCACCACGACGAAGAAGGCTCAGTTGCCAAGGCGGCTATGCTTGCCAGCCGAAAGCGGTTCCGGGCAATTTTTCTGACCTCGATCACCACCATTGTTGGCCTGCTTCCAATATTATCGGAAACCAGCCTGCAGGCCCAGATTATGGTGCCGCTGGTGGCGAGCCTGACCTTCGGATTGACCACATCATCAATTGTTGTGCTGTTCGTTGTGCCGGCCTTCTATTCAATTTTGGATGATCTGGGCCATAGTACCTTAAGTGAGCGCACGTGAGGTAAAACCTCGCGCAAGCGAATGGCTAAACAAAAGAGT
>JALSIJ010000234.1 GCA_026981655.1 Rhizobiaceae bacterium
GCGGCAACGTATCCACCCATGCGCGGCGATTAAGCTCGTTATCCAAATCAGGATGGGCCTTTAAAAACAGCTTCAACGCCTCATCAGGATGATTGGTCAACCACAGGGTTGCCTGTTCGATCGCATCCAGAAACGGGCGAAAACGAGGATCTTCTATCCGATCTTTTTTGACGATAAATATAAGCTCATCATAGGCTGGAACGCCATTTTCTTCCGGATAAAACGCCAACCCCGGATGGCCTTCAATATCCAGCTGGTTCAGTTCAAAGTTTCTAAACGCGCCAATTACCGCATCCACATTGCCCGAAATCAGCGAGGCGGAAAGGGCAAAATTTATATTGATCAACTCCACATCTTTTAACGTCAATCCATGCGGTTTCATCATCGCGGCCAAAACCGCATCCTCAAACCCGCCAACCGAAAAGCCAACCTTTTTGCCCTTCAAATCAGCAATGGATTGCACCTTACCGCTTTTCAGTGAAACAAGCGCATTGAGCGGTGTTTCAGCAAGCGTGCCAATGCGTACCAGCGGCAGACCTTCAGCCACTTGCACATGCAATTGCGGCTGATAGGATATGGCAACATCGCCCTGCCCGGCGGCGATTAATCGCGGCGGCGCGCTGGGGTCGGCCGGCGGTACCAGCGTCACATCCAGCCCCTTTTGAGCAAAGAACCCTTTTTCTTTAGCGATAATTAGCGGCGCATGATCCGGGTTAACAAACCAGTCGAGATAAACCGTGAGTTTATCGGCAGCAAGGCTTTGACCAAGGCTGGTGATGAATAGCAATGTAGCGAGAAAGATACGCATGATTTTTCCTGTTTTTAAGTGTGGTCAATCCTGACTATGATTGGAATAGTTGGTCGTTTTTGGCGTCCAATGGATGAAATAATCGGCAAGAAAACTCACCAGAGAGCGAACAGATATGGCGATAACGGCAAGCACCACAAGAGCTGCAAAAACAATGTCGGTTTGCATACGGGCGTTGGATTGCAGAATGATAAAGCCAAGCCCGGAAGATGAACCTACCCATTCGCCGACAATTGCCCCGATCGGCGCAATGGTGGCGGCAACTTTTAATCCTGTTGCAAAGGAAGGCATGGCGGCCGGAAACCGGATGAGAAACAGGGTTTGCAATCGGCTCGCCCCATAAAGCCTGGCCAGGTCCACAAGCCCGCGATCTGTTCGTTCCAGCCCGTCAATCAGTGCCGAGGTGACGGGGAAATAAATAATCAATGTCGCCATGGCAATTTTAGAACCAAGCCCCAGCCCAAACCAGATGACCAGCAATGGTGCAATGGCAAAAACCGGCAGCGCTTGTGAGGTGGAAATGGTCGGCAAAATGACGCGCCCCGCCAATGGGAATTGTACCGCAAGCAAGGCCGTTGCCACACCAAGCGCGGTTCCAACCAGCAATCCCAATACAATTTCCAACAGCGTTATCGCCCCGTGCGAGGCGAGATAATCAAACTGGTAAATCAGGGTAATAATCACCCGTTCCGGGCCTGGCAAAATAAACGGTGGCGGCGCAAAATACTTAACCAGTGCCCACCACAAAAACAGCAGGACAAAAACGACGACAAGACCGGCAATCAACTTTTGCAATTTGCGCAAAATTCGGTTGCCTGCGGGTGAAACCCGTTTCATGTGTGCAACAATATTGTCTAATTCAAAATCTGACACAGCCATATCCGACAAGCCGAAAACCTGCACACGGAATGAATATTGAGCGTTGGTTCAGATTGCGATAATTTCGCATTGTCCTGTCCCTTCGCCGGCATAACCCGGATCAGGTTCCCGATCGTAAAACGATCAAGGGTCCGGCTCTTGCCATCTCAGCTCCGGTTTCCCGGCGCACCCCTTGGAACGGGTCCAGAATGGGTAATCCACCCAAAATAAGCAAGTTTAAAATAACCCCACCCGAACCCAACCCAATGCGGAAGCGTAAATTGTTCCAAAAAAGAAGTCGGAATTTTGTCAAAATATTAAACACTTGCAGAACACAACTAGAACATATAGGGTTTGTTCGTGTTTTGTTTTAATTGATTCTCTCAAACCCGAGATCCAAATAAAACATCTGGCTTAATATCTAAGGACCACAGAATATGCTCACGCGCAAACAATATGAATTGTTGATGTTCATTCACCAGCGGCTTACGGAAGCGGGTATTCCCCCATCTTTTGACGAGATGAAGGATGCCTTGGACCTTAAATCAAAATCCGGTATCCACCGGTTAATTACTGCGTTGGAAGAGCGAGGCTTTATTCGCCGATTGCCAAACCGCGCCCGCGCACTAGAGGTGATCAAACTACCTGAATCCTTTCAACCAAGCCCCGCAAGCCAATCGGGCGCCCGTGGGTTTTCGCCATCAGTCATCGAAGGCAGCCTTGGTCGCGCGCCAAAGCGCTCACCCTCTCCAGTCGATTCTGCCAATGATGATGACCCGGGCTATGCGTCCATTCCTGTAATGGGACGCATTGCAGCGGGTACGCCAATTTCCGCAATCCAAAACCAAAGCCATACAATTTCTGTTTCACCTGATATGCTGGGTGGCGGCGAACATTATGCGCTCGAAGTTAAAGGCGACTCGATGATTGAGGCCGGCATTCTTGATGGCGACACGGTTATCATCAAGCAGAGCAGTCACGCCGATCCGGGCGATATTGTTGTTGCTCTGGTTGACGATGAGGAAGCCACCTTAAAGCGCTTTCGCCGCAAAGGTAATTCAATTGCGCTGGAAGCGGCAAACCCTGCCTATGAAACCCGGATTTTTGGCCCCGACAGGGTTAATGTTCAAGGCAAACTGGTGGGCCTTATCAGGCAATATAATTAGTATCTGGACACAATTAGGAATGCAGCTATCAGGTTGATAATTTTGATCTCACAAGGCGAAAATGAGCAATTTGGGAGGGTAAAAATAGAGGCGGGTTGACGATATTCACCCATGCCAATACCGGTAATGTGATAAAAGATCATAGCGACCACACAATCTGGATGGGGCAAATGTTGAAACTCGATATTGATTTTCTCAAACGGTTTGCAAAACTTCGCACTTAAGGTAAAGACCCTGAGCTGCAATAACATCAAAGCAGCAAATTCAATCACTCAAATAGTGCTTTGCTAATTATTTTGCATGGAGAATATTATGGCCGGTCTTTTACCTGATGTCGATCCAGACGGATTGCTCGAATATTCAGTTGTTTTCACCGATCGATCTTTGAACCATATGTCGCAAAATTTTCAGCAGGTAATGAACGATATTTCTGCATCGCTGAAAGAAGTCTACAATGCATCTGCCGTTGCAATTATACCCGGCGGCGGCACATTCGCCATGGAAGCCGTTGCCCGCCAACTCGCCACGAATAAAAAATGCCTTGTGGTCCGCAATGGATGGTTTTCATTCCGCTGGACCCAAATTTTGGACGCAGGTCAAATAGCCTCAAACACAATCGTCATGATGGCGGAGCGCACAAGCCGCGATGCGCAGGCCCCCTTTGCACCTGCCGCAATTGATTTGGTTACTGCAAAAATTGCAGACGAAAAGCCGGAAATTGTGTTTGCACCACATGTGGAAACATCATCCGGTATCATATTGCCAGACGATTATTTGACCGCATTGGCAAGGGCTGCCCATGATGTAAGCGCATTATTTGTATTGGATTGCATTGCCTCAGGTGCCGTGTGGGTTGATATGGAGAAAATTGGCGTTGATGTTTTGATCAGCGCACCACAAAAGGGTTGGAGCTCGTCACCATCAGCGGGATTGGTGATGCTCAGCCAAAATGCTCTTGATCAAATTGACAAAACCACATCATCCAGCTTCGCCTGCGACTTGAAAAAGTGGTTGCAGATCATGACGGCCTATGAGGGCGGCGCGCACGCCTATCATGCGACTTTGCCAACCGATGCATTGGAAAAATTTCGCAACACAATTTTGGAAACCAAATCCTACGGCTTTGAAAAAACCCGCGACGAACAATTGGAACTGGGTAGATTGATTCGAAAATTGCTCGAAGAAAAAGGCTTCAAAAGCGTTGCCGCACAAGGCTTTGAAGCACCCGGAGTGGTGGTATGCTTTACGGATGTTCCAGAAATTCAAAACGGCAAAATGTTTGCAGCCGAAGGCATGCAAATTGCAGCTGGCGTTCCGTTGCAATGTAATGAGGGTGACAACTGGTCAACATTCAGACTGGGATTGTTCGGATTAGACAAACTTCACTATATTGAGCGCACAGTTGGCAACCTGGAATTCGCATTGGATAGAGTTTTGGCAAAAATCAATGCCCGTTGAAATCTTGCCCATTGATGCCGTGCTCTGCATATAATTTTACAAGTGCCTGTTGCAATCCACCTTCAAGGTCTTCAGAAATCAGCGCTGGGCCACAAATATTTGCAGCCTCCCCATGCAGCCAAACCCCGCAGGATGCAGCGTCAAACGCAGGCATTCCCTGCGCCAACAATCCGCCGATTACTCCAGCCAGAACATCACCTGATCCGGCTGTTGCAAGCCACGGCGGCGCCGTGATGCATTTCGATAGTAACGTAATACCCAAACCAGTTTTATTTGAAGCAACCAAAGTAGCGGCACCTTTCAAAACGATGGTTGCCCCGCTAATAGTAGCCGCATCAACTGCCATCTTGGCACGTGCTTGATCATCGGCGGTGGCCACACCGCCAAACAGTGAAATAAACTCACCCATATGGGGTGTTAAAACCACCTCTCCTCCATAATCTTTGATCGCTGCAAACAGACGTTCGGGGTTAGATTTAAAACTTGTAAGCGCGTCGGCATCCAGAACCACAGCTTTTCCTGACGATAATATCGCCATAATGAATTCACAGGTATTTTCACCAACGCCAAGTGCCGGGCCGGCAATCACACAGCTTATTCTCTCATCAGTAAGTGCGCTGTTTAACGCTGCCACGTCCTTGACTGACTTAATCATTACCGCAGTCAAATGAGCCGCGTTTACCAATACGGCATCCGGGGGAGAATAGAGCGTAACCAGTCCAGAACCAATTCTGAGAGCCGCACCGGCCGCTAATCTTGCTGCACCAGTACGCGCAGCAAAGCCGGAAAGCACGATTGTGTGACCACGATCATATTTATGCCCAGACGGTCGAACTTGCGGATATTCGTCAAGCCATAATGAAGGCTCGTTAATTAAAATTTGATATGGTGCTTTTTGTTTCAAGTGACCTTCGATGCACAATACATCGAACAAATTATTTCAATCAGGTTTTGCGCCCGCTGATCATCAAGGTGATAATAAATCGCCCGGCCCTGCCTGCGGCCTTTAACCAGGCCCTCAAGCCGCAGCCTCGCCAATTGTTGAGAAACCGTTGACTGCTCAAGGCCTTGAAGTTGCGCAAGTTCAGATACAGTCTTTTCGCCACGCGTAAGGTGCCACAGCAATGTGAGCCGCACCTCATGAGACATTGCCTTCATAACACCAACGACATGACGGGTATTTTCCGCCATTTCATCAGAGTTAATTTCCGGTGATACCGGTTTGATGTTTTCCATCATTAATAAGTTCCCGCCTCGGCCTATGCAAATATTCACATATTTGCGATTCATAATGAATTTAAGGTTTTAGGCACATATATTCAACCTCTAATAAGAATAAATGCTAAATAGTCTGGGACAAAATAGGGGCCAGAGCGATTACGCTCCAGCCCCTGAATTTCAAAAAGTAAAGGCTGTATATTATTCAGAAACCTTGGTGGCAGCATCAGAAGTTGCCTTGATTTCTTTGGCAGCTTTTGCAGCTTCTGCAGCAGCTTTTGCCTCTTTATCCATCTTCATTTTATCTGCCGCAGTTTTCGCAGCTTCTTCGGCTTTCATTTTGGCTTCCCCTGCAGCTTTCTCTGCTGCGGCCTTTTCCATCGCCAATTTCTCAGCCGCAGCTTTTGCAGCTTCTTCGGCCTTCATCTTGGCTTCCCCGGCTGCTTTTTCTGCAGCGGCCTTTTCCATCGCCAATTTCTCTGCCGCAGCTTTTGCAGCCGCTTCAGCCTTCATCTTCGCTTCACTGGCAGCTTTTTCAGCCGCAGCCTTTTCCATCGCCAATTTCTCAGCCGCAGCTTTTGCAGCCGCCTCAGCCTTCATCTTCGCTTCACTGGCAGCTTTTTCAGCCGCAGCCTTTTCCATCGCCAATTTCTCTGCCGCAGCTTTTGCAGCCGCTTCAGCCTTCATCTTCGCTTCACTTGCAGCTTTTTTTGCTTCTTCTGCCTTAGCTTTCGCTGCAATCTCTGCTTTCTCGGCAGCCGCTTTCGCCTCTCTTTCGGCACTATCATCACACGCGGTCAAACCCACAGCCAATACCATCAATACAAGAAGTTTCTTCATTATTTTATGATCCCTTGAGGTTCTTAATTTCAATGTTGCATAGGCTTTCGCTGATTAATTGATCAATTACAAGCCGAATTGCCAAACTTATGGCCGCAACAGGTAAATTATTATAACAATCTATAAACTATCGAATATCTACGAATTACACGCTATTTCTGGTTTACGACAGGAAATATCGCGATAATTTTAGCGCTCAACATATCGAATACCGCAATTTGAAGCATCCCATTACCATCCCTCACATTGAGCAAAATTCGGTCTCCGGCAATGCTTGAGCTTTCAATGGTAAAACCCGCTGGCAACGATATATTTCCCTCTGGATAACCAGTATCTATGTTGAGCGATGATTTTTTCTGAACAGTCGTTTTCGGCGATTCATCATCTGACGTATTGAATTTGTAGACAATCGCGCCAAGGACGGCCATAAGGCCAATCATCATGACACCAATTGAAATGATCATTAGTCGCATCATCCGCCGGCGGACATTCTCCACTATAGGATCAAGCGGTTTTTCTTCATCGTCATTGTTGAAGGCAGGGGCGGCCATAAAATCTCTATCCATCTCTTCTAAATTTAATTAAAAACGGTGTTACCTTGGACAGCGAAAATATGCCAGTAAAGAAAGAAATAATTGCAGCCGATGATGCCGCAGGTAAAAGACTGGACAAATACATCTCCGCCAATGCGGGCGATAATTTTTCTCGTGCAAGGGTGCAGGCGTTAGTACGGTCCGGGCATGTTTGGGTAAACGGAAAGAAACCCAAGGGCACAAGCCAACGCCTTAAATTAGGCGACGTTATTGAATTTCATATGCCAGCCCCGGAACCCGCAGAGCCAATTGCGGAAAATATTCCACTGCATATTCTCTTTGAGGATGAACATCTGATTGTCGTCAACAAGCCCGCGGGCATGGTTGTTCACCCTGCTCCGGGAAATTGGACTGGCACTCTGGTAAACGCCCTATTGTACCATTGCGGTGATAGCCTGTCTGGCATTGGCGGCGTTAGGCGGCCGGGTATAGTTCACAGGCTTGATAAGAACACCTCGGGTGTGATGGTTGTGGCAAAATCCTACAACGCCCATCAGGGCTTGACGGCACAGTTTGCCGACCACGGACGCAATGGACCACTAAAACGCCAATATCTGGCGCTGGTTTGGGGCATGCCCGCACGTCACAAGGGAAGCGTTGATGCTCCGCTTGGCCGTCATCCAAATAACCGGCTAAAACGAGCAGTTGTCAGCGAAGATAAACCCGATGCAAAGCAGGCAATAACCCATTTTACCATTCGCAAAATATTTGGTGAAGATGCCAGTCGCGACCCCATCGCCTCGCTTATTCAATGCACCCTGGAAACCGGTCGCACCCACCAAATTCGTGTACATTTGGCCCATATTGATCATCCACTCATTGGAGATCAGGAATATGGGCGACATTTCCAAACCAAAATGCAAATTTTGCCAGAAAACATTCAAACCGCAATTGAAAACCTCGACCGGCAGGCTTTGCACGCCGAATTACTTGGCTTTCAGCACCCGGTTCTCGATGAATATATGGAGTTTTCAAGCCCCGCTCCCGCTGACCTACAGGCAGTAATCGAGAGTTTTTCGCGAATATGACAAAATTGTAATATAATTCACGTGAAAAAGCCGAAATTATACCTATATAATCGTTAACTGACGATGGAAGGTCATTCTCATCACCCGCCTACCTGACATTTTGGGATGCGGAAGCAACTTTTTAAGGGAGAACCAATATGGGTAAATCCAACTTGCCGGTGGTAACTTCAGGTCGTGACGGTGTTAGCCGTTATATGGACGAAATTCGCAAGTTCCCAATGCTGGAACCACAACAGGAATATATGCTGGCCAAGCGCTATGCAGAACACGAAGACCGCGATGCTGCCCATCAAATGGTGACAAGCCATTTACGTTTGGTCGCCAAAATTGCTATGGGCTATCGTGGATATGGCTTGCCGATTGGGGAAGTGATTTCCGAGGGCAATGTCGGGCTTATGCAGGCGGTCAAAAAGTTTGATCCTGAGCGTGGTTTTCGCCTTGCGACCTATGCCATGTGGTGGATCAAGGCCTCGATACAAGAATATGTTTTGCGGTCGTGGAGCCTGGTAAAAATGGGCACCACGGCCAATCAGAAGCGTTTGTTTTTCAACCTGCGCAAACTGAAAGGCAAAATCAAAGCCATAGAAGGCGGCAGTTTGAAACATGAACATGTGGAGAAAATTGCCCAAACGCTTGGTGTGAGCGAAGATGAAGTAATTTCCATGAACCAGCGCCTTTCAGGCGATGCCTCACTCAACGCGCCAATTCGATCTGCGGACGGTGAATCTGGCCAATGGCAGGATTGGCTTGTGGATGACAGCGAAAGTCAAGAAACCACGCTGATCAAGCAGGACGAATTGGAAATTCGCCGCGAAATGCTGAAAGATGCACTCGAAGTGTTGAATGAGCGCGAACAGCGGATTTTTGAAGCCCGTCGATTGTCGGAAGATTCACTGACACTTGAAGAGCTTTCAGGCGAGTTCAATATATCACGTGAACGGGTTCGCCAGATTGAGGTTCGGGCATTCGAGAAAGTACAAAAAGCAATGGTCGCAGCAGCAAAATCGCTCTCAAAACCTTCGGCTCAAATCGAGGCGCATTAGTTCAAATCGCACGTAAAGCGTAGCGATGCGCAAGATTTGAACCATTGAAAGGCTGGCGCTCACGCCAGATGCTTTGCATCAGCTCTACCGAGGCGATTTATTGCCGTGATCTAACGCAGGCAGCTCTGCCACGTTCGGTCACTTTAGACTGCTTCACATTTACATGGAAACATGTCAGGCTACTCAGAGTGGCCCGGTGCTTATGCACCGCCCTAGCAGAGGCCGGGCAAAGCCCGATTAGCCGTGAGCGAAAACAAACTAGACTGTTTCACATTTAGATGGAATCAGTCAGGCTTCGAAGAGAAGCCCGGCGCGTTGCGCCGCACCTGTGTAGGCTGGGGCTTAGCCCCAAATTGCCGTGAGCTAAAAAAACAAGAGTGATTCCATCTAAAGATGATTTTCTCTAAAGCAGATCAGCTATCGGCTGAGCTGATGCGTAGCGATTAATGCACTCTTCCTATTCCGACATCAAAACCGGGGTGGTCATCTGATGCAAAATTGTATTGGTCACCCCGCCAAAAGCCTTTTCGCGCAGGCGAGAATGGCTGAATGCACCCATGATCAATAAATCGGCGCCCGCATCTGATAGATAGTTCAGAATAACGGTATCGGCGGAAAGATCCGGA
>JALSIJ010000235.1 GCA_026981655.1 Rhizobiaceae bacterium
CACCCATGACCGCACAGGTTAACTCACGGCCGGCAATATAGCGCTCAACCATAACAATATCGCCATAGGGCCAATCACTGGAATATAGTTCCTGTGGCGGCGTGGCACGATCTTCCTTAACGATCAGAACACCAAAACTGGAACCTTCATTCACCGGCTTAACCACATAAGGCGGTTTGATCGCATGCGCCTTTGCAGCCTCAAAACGGCTCATAACCTTGGCTTCAGCAACGCTAACACCGACCTTCTTGACGATGATCTTGGCGCGCTCCTTATCCATCGCCAAAGCTGACGCCATAACACCAGAGTGAGTATAGGGGATTTGCAAAAATTCCAGCACACCCTGAATGGTGCCATCCTCGCCAAAAGGACCATGCAACGCGTTAAAAGCCACATCAGGTTTGATTTCAGTAAGCACAGCGCTCACATCGCGATCAACATCAATCCGGCTGACGCGGTAACCCGCACCCTCAAGCGCCGAAGCGCAAGCAGCACCGCTGGACAACGAAACAGTACGTTCCGAAGACCACCCGCCCATCAACACGGCCACATGTTTTTTCGTCATCAACAATACCCCATAACAGAACAAGCTCAGATTGGAGCGCGCCTGTTGCTACCCATGAGACCTAAGAATCAGACTCGGGCGCGCGATGCAAGCCCTTCACACAAGCGTTAAGACGCATACTTTGAATCAATACGTTAGCATTAGATTCTAAGAGATTCTAATCATTGAGCTTTGGCTGAAAAGAAAAAATTTCCTTATTTTTAAGAAATTTTCCGAGCCTTTTGATTTCCCAATGCAATTCCACCCCGGAGTGGGCAAAAACCTTTTCGCGAACGCTTTCCCCCAGCAATTCAAGATCATAGGCAGTTGCGCCATTAAAATTGATCATAAAATTGCAATGCATTTTCGACATCTCAGCCCCACCGACAGAAAAACCGCGCAAACCGGCTTCATCAATCAATTTCCATGAAGAATAACCATCCGGGTTTTTGAAGGTCGATCCACCAGTTTTTTCGCGAATCGGCTGCACGGTTTCACGGTGATGCTGCACCGCATCCATCTTCTTTTGAATGATGTCCCGGTCAGCCGGTTCGCCTTGCAAAATGACAGAGGTAAATATCAAATCTTTCGGAGCATCCGAATGACGATAGGAATAGCCCATATCGGCGTGCGAAAGCACATGCACCTTGCCTTCGCGATCAACGGCGCGCACTTCAATCACCCGTTCGGTTGTCTCGCTGCCATTAGCACCGGCATTCATGCGCAATGCGCCGCCAATACCGCCGGGAATGCCGTGGTAGAACGCAAAACCGTCCAGCCCGGCCTCAAGCGCAACTGCAGCGACCCGCTTGTCTGGCACGGCAGCGCCCGCCCTAATGCGATTGTTGCCAATGGCCTCGACCGCACCAAACCCTTTGGCAGAAAGACGAATGACGACACCGTCTATACCACCGTCGCGCACCAGAAGATTGGAGCCGATACCAACAACAGTTACCGGAATGTCACGCGGCAGTGCCTTAAAAAAGGCAGACAAATCATCCTCATCCGCCGGTTGAAACAATAACTCGGCTGGCCCGCCAACCCGGAACCAGGTAATCTTGGCCATCGAAGCATCGGGTGTGATGCGACCACGAATTTCGGCAAACCGATCACCAAGACGCTGCAACAGGTTTTCACTGCTGGATTTCGCACTCATCAAGCTTTGTTCTCCAGCGCCATGAGCTCATCCGGCAAGGCGTAGGCCCATTGAGTCACACTGCCAGCCCCGAGGAAAATCACAATATCGCCCTCCTCGACAATCTCGACCAGAAGCGGTGCAATTTCTTCCGGCCCATCAATCGTGCGCGCATCGCGGTGGCCTGCAGAAACAAGACCCGCAACAAGTGAGGCTGAATCAAACCCCTCAATTGGTTTTTCACCTGCCTCATATACCGGCGCCACCAACACAATATCAGCATCATTAAAGCAACTGCAAAATTCCGGGAACAGGCTTTCCAGCCTTGAGTAGCGATGCGGCTGTTTAATGGCGATTACCTTGCCTTTGGCGCTTTCACGCGCCGCATGCAACACAGCTGAAATCTCCACTGGATGATGGGCATAATCATCGTAGATTTCCGCACCATTCCACGAACCCGTATGGGTAAAGCGACGGCGCACACCACCAAAGCCAGCCAGGCCTTTACGTATCTGCGCTTCACTGGCGCCAAGCTCATAGGCAACGGCAATTGCAGCCGTAGCATTGGAAATATTATGAAGGCCCGGCATTGGCAAAACCAGATCGAGAAAACTCTCCGGCTCATCAGAGCCGCGCGAGCGGATGGTCACATCAAAATGAGAGCTTGGCCCTTCGGTGTGCACATTGGAAAACTGAACATCAGCTTGCGGGTTGGCACCATAAGTAATGACGCGCCGGTCGGAAATCTGCGCCACCAGCGCCTGAACCTCAGGATGATCAAGGCAGGCAACCCCAAACCCATAGAATGGCACATTTTCAATAAATGCCCGAAATGCCTCACGCACCTTATCGAAGGTGCCGTAATGATCGAGATGCTCAGGATCAATGTTGGTGATAATCGCCACATCGGCAGGCAGTTTCAAAAACGTGCCATCACTTTCATCGGCCTCAACCACCATCCAGTCACCAGCGCCCATGCGCGCATTGGTGCCATATTCATTGATAATGCCGCCATTGATTACCGTTGGGTCCAGATCAGCGGCATCGAGCAAGGTGCCGATCATCGAAGTCGTGGTGGTTTTGCCGTGCGTTCCACCAACGGCAATTGCCTGCTTGAAGCGCATCAGTTCCGCCAGCATTTCCGCCCGCCGCACTATTGGCAAATTACGGCGTAAGGCCTCCACCCGCTCAGGATTATCCGACTTGATTGCGGTGGACGCGACAACAACCACGCTATCGCCGATGTTCTCCGCCCGATGACCGATATGCACCTCAATCCCCTTGCGGCGCAATCGTTGCACATTGGCGCTTTCCGCCATATCAGACCCCTGCACCTTGTGGCCAAGATTATGCAGCACCTCTGCAATGCCGCTCATTCCGATGCCGCCAATGCCGACAAAATGCACCAGGCCAATATTCTCAGGCAGTTTCATTGCGTGCCAATCCTTTAAAATCTTCTATTTTTCCACCACTTGCCACATATTCCACCAGTTCGGCAAGATGTTCAGATGCATCAGGCATGGCGGCAAGTTTTGCGGTCGCAGCCATTTTAGCAAGGCGTGAAGCATCGCCCATAACATCGGCAATCATCGCAGAGAGTTTTTCTGCCGATAATTCAGCTTGCGCGACCAGCATCGCCCCGCCTTTGCCGGCAAGGTCAGCCCCATTGGCCGCTTGATCCCCATCGAGCGAATGCGGCAATGGCACCAGAATGGAAGGCCGACCGATCGCGGTCAACTCAGCCACTGAAGAAGCACCCGCCCGGCATATCACCAGTTGGGCTTTGGCAATCCGCATCGGCATATGGTCGAAGAATGGCGAGACCTCAGCCACAATATCCAAATCCTTATAGGCCGCAATCACTTCCGCCTGATCTTCAGGACGCGCCTGTTGCACCACGTTTAACCGCTGGCGTAAGTCTTCGGGCAGTAAAGCAAGCGCCTTAGGCAAAACAACCGATAAAAAATGTGCGCCCTGACTGCCGCCAAATATCAACAAATTGAAAACATCATCCGCCTTTGACGGCAGATAAGGCTCAATTGCTGCTTCATGCACTGGCGGGCGCAGCGGATTACCGGTTACAACGGTTTTTACCGCCAACTCACCGCTTGTCCCAACCTGGAGAAACCCCACTGCAATCGCCTTTGCCGGGCCAGACATTAATTTGTTCGCCCGGCCGAGAATGGCATTCTGCTCCTGAATAATGATCGGCAGGCCGGCACTCTTGGCCGCCGATAAAGGTGGCACCGTCGGATACCCGCCAAACCCCACAATAGCTTTTGGTTGATATTTGCCAATCAACTTATAGGCCTGCCGATAACCACGAAACAGTTCAAACAGGGTTTTGGCAATTGCAATCGGGTTTTTCGAGGCAAAGGTTGCCGAGCGAATGATGTGAGTTTCATCAGCGGGAAAATTGCCGGTAAATTTTTCAGCCCGCTGATCGGTCAAAAGATGCACCAGCCAGCCGCGAGCCTTAAGCGCATAGGCAAGAGCTTCGGCCGGAAACAAGTGCCCGCCCGTTCCTCCGGCAGAAAGAAATATAGTCTTGTTTTCCAAGGGTAATGCCTCCACAAACTATTCGGCAGCCTGCATGTTATTTGGCCGGTAAATGCCGGAGGATAAACGCCGTGAATCCGGTCTGGCTTTGGTCAGGGCCAAAATGAACCCCATGCCAATGGCCACCGCAATCAGCGACGAGCCACCATAAGAAATAAACGGCAACGTCATTCCCTTTGCCGGCATTAATTGCAAGTTTACAGACATATTGATGATTGATTGGAAACCAAACAACATTACAAGGCCAGAAACTGCAAGCCGGATAAACCCATCACGTTCATGCAGGGTATGAGAAAAACCGCGCAACACAACAAAGGCAAACAGCACCACCAGCAACACGCAAATAATAATGCCAAATTCTTCACCGGCAACCGCAAAAACAAAATCCGTATGGCTGTCGGGCAATATACGTTTAACCGTGCCTTCGCCCGGTCCCTGCCCCAGCCAGCCACCGCGCACTATGGCTTCCAGCCCGGTATCCACCTGAAATGTGTCGCCGGTGCCGGTGAAAAAGCGGTCAATACGGCTGGAAAAATGCGGCAACATCATATAGGCCCCAGCAATACCGATCATGGCAAAGATCGCCATACCGGCAATCCATATCCACGGCATTCCGGCAATAAAAAACATCGCACCCCAAACGCCGGCAATCAGGATCGACTGCCCCAAATCCGGTTGTGCGACCAGAAGTGCTATAACAATTGCAAACAATATGATCGAAAACAGATTACCTGGAATATCGGGTCGCCGGGCATTTTCAGCAAACAACCATGCGGCCACCACGACAAATCCAGGCTTCAGAAATTCTGACGGCTGCAACGAAAACGCGCCGACAGAAAGCCAACGGCGAGAACCTTTAACCTCAAAGCCCAAAAACATCGTCAGCACCATAAGCCCCAGCGAAACAAGAAACAGCGCAATGGCCGCCCGCCGGGCATTTTGTTTATCCAAAAAAGAAATACCGATCATCAAACCAATCGCTGGCAGAAGAAAGAAAATGTGCCTTTTGAAAAAGTGCAGCGGGTCGACGTTCAATCGCTCGGCAATCGCCGGACTGGCCGCCAGCGATAATACCAGACCGCCAGCCATCAACACAATTGCCGAGATAAGCAATGTCTTGTCGATGGTCCACCACCACTGGGAAAGGCGGCTTCTGTCTGCCCTGCTTACCATTATGATGATCCTTCTATGGGTTTAAAACCTGCAAGCGCATTGGCTGTTTTTTTGAATGCAAAGCCACGCTGCTCAAAATTGGGAAACTGATCGAAACTCGCACATGCCGGTGAAAGCAAAACTACCGGATCTTCAAAGGAAGAATTGCCCGCATCCTTTGAGGCATGCTCAATGGCCGCATCCAATGCGCCGGAAATCTCAAAGGGAACATCATCCCCAAGTGTTGCTGAAAATGCGGGCGCCGCCTCACCAATCAAATAGGCCTTAGCAATACGAGAAAACCACGGATTGAGCAGCTCGATACCGCCCTCTTTGGCAAGTCCGCCGGCAATCCAGTAAATATGCTTGAAACTGGCAAGTGCGGGCGCTGCGGCTTCCGCGTTGGTGGCCTTGGAATCATTAACAAACAACACCTTGCCCAAATGGCCAACCTGCTCCATGCGATGCACAAGACCGGGGAATGATTTCAACCCCGCCTGAATTTCTGCATTGCTCAATCCAACCGCCCGGCAAGCGGCAACCGCTGCTGCCGCATTTTGTGCATTATGGGAACCGCGCAGCGAGCCAACACCCTCGATATTAGCAATCACTTCGCCAGATTTTGCATCAATCAGGCTGGAGTTCTGCGCATAAACACCGCTTTCCAATGGCTGATCTTGAGAGATTGGCAAAACATTATGCCCCGCATCATCCAGCTCATCCACAATAGCCTTGCAACGGGCATCATCCACGCCAACAATCGCAATTTCCGCTTTTGCAACCAGCTGCTTTTTAATGTTGGAATAGCGCTCCATTGTGCCATGACGGTCAAGATGATCAGGCGAGATATTAAGCAATATGCCCACGCCCGCTTTAAGAGTGGGCGCCAGATCAATTTGATAGGATGAAACTTCCACCACATAAAACCGGTCAGATTTTATCGAGTCCAACGACAGCACCGCCCGCCCAATATTCCCACCCAGTTGCACATCACGGCCCGCATGACCAAGCATATGAGCAATCAGTGCAGCGGTGGTCGATTTTCCATTGGTGCCGGTAATAGCAATAAACGCTGCATCGGGGGCAATCGCCTGTCTTTCACGGGCAAACAATTCAATGTCGCCGATAATCGGCACGTCGGCACTTTTAGCAAGTTCCACAACCCAATGCGGCTTGGGATGAGTTAGCGGCACACCAGGTGCGAGCACCAGTGCTGCAAATTCGCTAAAGTCACAATCCCGCAAATCCTGCATATTGAAACCCTCGGCCCGGGCTTTTTCCACCCCGGCCGGATTATCGTCCCAGCAAACCACATCGCAATCACCGGCAATCAACGCCCTGGCTGTCGCCAAACCAGAACCGCCAAGGCCGAAAAGCGCCAGCTTTTGATTGCTATATGTGGAAACCTCGATCAATTGAGCCTACCGCAATTTCAGTGTGGCGAGCCCAAGCAGGGCCAAAATAACAGAAATGATCCAGAAGCGAATAACCACCTGACTTTCCGTCCAGCCAAGCTGTTCGAAATGGTGATGAATCGGTGCCATTTTAAACACCCGCTTGCCGGTTAATTTAAAGGAGGCAACCTGAATGATTACCGACATCGCCTCAAGCACAAAAAGGCCGCCAATAATGCCCAGCACGATCTCATGCTTGGTAGCAACGGCAACAGTTCCAAGCATCCCGCCGAGAGCAAGAGAGCCCGTATCACCCATGAAAATGGCCGCAGGCGGGGCATTAAACCACAAGAACCCAAGACCAGCGCCAATGATCGCGCCACAGATAACCGCAAGTTCGCCCGTCCCCAACACAAAATGAATTTGCAGATATTGGGCAAAAACCGCATTACCGGAAAGATAGGCAATCAACCCGAATGAGGCAGATGCAATCATTACCGGCACAATCGCCAAGCCATCAAGACCATCGGTCAAATTGACCGCATTGCCAGCACCAACAATAACAACACCGCCGAACACCACGAAAAACAGGCCAAGATCAATGACCAGTGTTTTGAAAAACGGGAACGTCAGCGACGATGAGAATGGCGCTTTGCCAGCACGCATGATGACATAGCAGGCCGTAATGGCGATAATAAATTCCAGCGCCAGCCGGGCCTTGCCGGAAAATCCCTTATCAGAATTTGCCGATACTTTCAGATAGTCATCATAAAACCCGATAGCACCGAACAGGAAGGTAACGGCCAGCACCACCCAAACATAAATATTTGTGAGGTTAGCCCATAAAAGCGTTGCTGATATTGAGCCAACAAGGATCATCAATCCACCCATTGTCGGCGTGCCGGCTTTTTTGAAGTGGCTTTGCGGCCCGTCTGATCGGATAGGCTGGCCTTTCCCCTGCCGCAAGCGAAGCCCGCGAATGATACCAGGTCCAAATAGAAATACGATCAAAGCAGCAGTAATCAACGCCCCGCCGGTGCGAAAAGTCAAATACCTGAACACATTCAATGCCGATAATTGGCCACCCAATTCGGCTAGATAATAAAGCATACGGTCCCCCGGTTAGCTGTAAATATGAAACGCGGACTTACCCTCATCATGCGTCAGACTTTATTTGATATTCCCGCACCAACTCATCAACAAGACCTGCAAAGCCGATGCCTTTGGAGGCTTTCACCATCACCACATCACCCGTACGCAGACTGGAATACAGAATCAACTGTAACTGTTTTACATCAGGCACATACGATGCAAGCAGGCTCGAAGGCAACCTGCCCTGTAAATGCACCATATCTGCGCCAACCAAATAGACCTGATCAATATTTGTGTCGATTAGCTCATCTGCGAGAGCCGCATGCATTTCACCAGAATGTTCGCCCAACTCCAGCATATCACCCAAAACCGCAATTCGCCGGCCGGAACCAGAAGGCTCGCTGCTTTTCAGCATATCAATCGCAGCCTTCATCGAGGCCGGGTTGGCATTGTAACTTTCATCAATCAAGGTGAATGTGCCAGCCGCAACCGAGAGCCTGTGCCTTGCGCCACGCCCGGCTTCGCTCTGCATATCGCCAAGTGCCAGCACTGATTTAGTAAGGTCCGCCCCGGCAAGCTTGGCGACCGCCAGAACTGCCAGCACATTTTGCGCGATGTGCCGCCCCGGCACGCCGATTTTAACCGCAATATCTTCGCCAAACAGTTTCGCCATCATGCAGGAGCAACGATCATGCAGCTTCAATTTATTCAACTGAACGTCAGCACCGTCTGCCTCGCCAAAACTGGCGATATTCTTAACTCCTGCCGCACCGGCAAGCTCGCCAAGCATTTTGAAATAGCGATTATCGCGATTAAGCACCGCAAAACCACCCTCAACCAGACCGTCAAATATTTCAGCCTTGGCCCTGGCAATTTCATCCACACTGGCAAAAGCTCCAAGATGGGCCACCCCAACATTGGTGATAACCGCCACATGCGGGCGCACCATTTTCACCAAAGGGGTAATCTCATTGGCGTGGTTCATGCCGATTTCAAAAATACCGAATTTTGTATCTTCCGGCATACGGGCAAGCGTTAAAGGCACGCCCCAGTGATTGTTAAACGATGCGACAGAAGCATGCACCGCTCCCGATGCCGAAAGCACATGGCGCAAGGCTTCCTTGGTGGTGGTTTTGCCCACACTGCCGGTAACCGCAATTATTTTTGCTTTGCTTCGACGACGAGCAGCAAGGCCCAATAATTCAAGTGCCCCAAGCACATCTTTCACCACCAGTAAAGGCAGTGCGGCCGAACCCATTGTGACCAGTTTTTCTTCTGCAACCACGGCAAGCGCCGCACCTGCACTTTGGGCTGCAGCAATAAATTTATGCCCATCGTGAATGTCGCCCTTTATGGCAAAATAAGCATCGCCCGCCTTCAGACTACGGGTATCAATAGATATGCCGCCAATCCCCTCCGGCATTTCACCCAAGGGTCGCGCATTCATTGCCTTAATGAGAGCATCAACGCCCCAAAGATCGTTCAAGATGAAGCGCCTCCACCTGAATTTTCCAAGGCCTCACGTACAACCTGATGATCGGAAAATGGCAATACTTTATCGCCGACAATCTGCCCTTCCTCATGCCCTTTGCCCGCAACAACCAGACAATCACCCTCGCCCAGCGCTGCAACAGCTTGATGAATTGCCTCTCTGCGATCTCCAATTTCCTGCGCATCCGGTACAGCGACCAATATTTCGCGACGGATTTCGCCCGGCACTTCGCCGCGCGGA
>JALSIJ010000236.1 GCA_026981655.1 Rhizobiaceae bacterium
AACGGGTCAATCGCTCCGCCCGATACGCCATACGCCGCATCACTTACAGCACTTACAGCGCCTTCACTCATCGCCGGCAGGTTTTTTGCCGCATCCTCAACCGCATCAACGGCTGCCCCCAATCCTTCGATTGCTTTTTCCAGAGTTGAATTCGCCATTATGCGTCTCCCCCGTTAGATTTCTCACTGGCGATAATCTCCGCCGCTTGTTTCACCCATTCCTCGCGCTCAATACGGCCAGGGAATGCCAGTTTTTCACCAATATCCGCCTGCTCTTTTGCGCTCAGGGCTGCCACATCGGCAAATGTTTTAATGCCGATTTCGCCCAACTTGATGCGGTTTTGCGGGCCAATACCTTTGATGCGGGTAAGGTCATCGCCATCAGCATTTTTAGCAGATGCTTTCCTTGCAGCTTTCTTTACCGGCTTTTCTTTCTTGGCAGGCTTTAAGGCCTCTTTCGGCACAACAGTTTTTGCCTCGGATGGCTTAGACTTTACGGCTCCGGCAAATGCCTCATGCACAATCTTGCCATCATGGGTAAGGCAGGTAGCTTTCGCCAATTCATCTTCCCAGTCAATCGCCAGTGCTGAATTTTCCTTATCAACCATTGTCTCAAGAAAGTTCAGCAGATTTTTTGCATAAAGCAGTGAAGCGGTAGAAGCAATCCGGCCTGGCATATTGAGATGGCCAACAATCGAGACATCACCAACCTGAACAATCTCGCCCGCTTTTGCACCTTCCACATTGCCGCCACGCTCAACCGCCAGATCAACCAGAACCGAACCGGCGCGCATGGCACCGAGCATTTCCTTGCTCACAAGCTTTGGTGCCGGACGTCCGGGGATCAATGCGGTTGTAATAACAATATCCTGCTTGGCGATATGCGATGCCACAAGCTCCGCCTGTTTGGCCTGATACTCCTTTGACATTTCTTTCGCATAGCCACCGGACGTTTCAGCCGAACGGAACTCATCGTCTTCGACGGCGACAAATTTCGCCCCCAAAGATTCAACCTGCTCCTTGGTGGCAGGGCGCACATCGGTTGCAGTAACGATTGCCCCAAGCCTGCGCGCGGTTGCAATCGCCTGCAGGCCCGCAACGCCAACACCCATCACGAACACTTTGGCCGCAGGCACCGTGCCGGCGGCTGTCATCATCATCGGCAGCGCACGATCATAAGTGGTCGCACCTTCAATAACCGCCTGATAGCCCGCAAGGTTTGCCTGCGAAGAAAGCACGTCCATTGATTGCGCCCGGGTGATGCGCGGCATGAATTCCATCGCAAACGAGGTCACCCCCGCCTTAGCCATCGCCTTCAACGCACCTTCATTGCCAAACGGGTCCATAGTCGCAATGACAATAGCGCCTTTTTTGTAAGCAGAAATTTCTTTGTCGGCGGGGCGGCGCACTTTCAAGATCACATCGGCCTGTTTGGCATCGCTTCCCTTGCCTATTGAAGCGCCTGCTTCCTCATAGTCTGAGTTTAATAACCGCGATTGATCGCCAGCACCACTTTCAATGCAAACATCAAATCCTAGACCAACAAGTTTTTTAACCGTATCCGGAGAAGCCGCCACCCGGCCCTCGTTGGTATCAATTTCTTTCGGGACGAATAATTTCATCCGGGTACTCCCCAGTTCAATCAGTTTGTTAAAGCCACGCTTTACCAGCTTCTAGTCAATATTGGTACACGACTTCCAGCAGATAGTGCAAACTTCTTAGATCATCAAGGCTGCAGTCTCAAGTAGATGGCGTTTGCCCATATTAATTCCGATTGTGACGCGATTTAGCCCAAATCTGAGGAATTTCAGCTATTGTCGACAACCTGCGCAAAGGCTACAGATCAATTTTGATTCCCCCGGATTTCGGAACCGCCATGGCCGAACATGTTTTAATTCTCAATGCTGGATCATCCAGCGTAAAATTTGCTCTTTATTCTGACCAGCCCGCACCTCAAGAAATCACCGGCGGCATGGTCGAAGGTATTGGTGATGCGCTTTTGCTGGATATTGAAGGCCGTTCAAGTAAAATCAGGGCCCGGCAAGGCACGCCTGATCATACCGGTGCGGTTGCAATGATCCTTGAATATCTGCAACAGGCATTTGAAGCTCTCACCATCAAAGCGGTCGGCCACCGCATCGTGCATGGGGGCATGAACTTTACCAAACCGGCAAAGTTGACCGGCGATGTAATCAGCCAGCTTGAAACACTCGCCCCCTTTGCCCCCTTACACCAGATGCAAAATATAGCAGGGGTTGCGGCCGCCCAAAAGGCCTTTCCAGATGCGGTGCAATATGGCTGTTTCGATACTTCCTTTCATCGCCAGCACCCCTGGGTGCATGATGCCTATGGCCTGCCACGAAGCTATTATGACGAGGGTGTGCGCCGCTACGGCTTCCACGGATTATCATACGAATACATCCATTCAGAACTTCAGCGCACCAATTCCGAACTTGCCAATGGCCGCATTGTCATTGCCCATTTAGGTAATGGCGCATCGCTTTGCGCTATGAAGGATGGTATTTCCACCGCTTCCACTATGGGTTTTTCTCCGCTTGACGGGCTGCCAATGGGCACCAGATGCGGCCAGATCGACCCCGGTGCTTTGCTTTATCTGATGGATCAGAAAGGCTTGGACGCTGATGAGATTACCCAAATTCTCTATTACCAATCCGGCTTGAAAGGGCTTTCCGGCATATCGCGCGACATGCGCAAATTACTGGCATCCGACAGCGCAGATGCGATACAGGCAGTGGACTACTTCATCGCCCACACCGAGCGCGAAATCGGTGGAATGGTTGCCACAATAGGCGGTATTGACGGGCTCATATTCACCGGTGGTATTGGCGAAAACGCCCGCTCCATCCGCGCCCGCATTTGCCAAGACTTGAACTGGCTTGGAGCTGAAATAGACGACGAGCGCAATCAGGCCAATGAACAAGTCATCTCAACGGACAAAAGCCCACTAAAAATTATGGTCATTCCAACCAATGAAGAACTGACCATCGCCCGCAAAGCAAAACTGTTTATTTAAACCGTTGATCGAGCCACTCAATGAAACCTGCCACTGTCACATCGCGGTTGATCTCGTTGAGGCTTTCATGCCGGGTATCCTGCAGTATTTTCAGCGTGACATCACTCATCCCGATCTTGCGCAATCGAGCATTAATCTGTTCAACGCCCTTGCCTTTTTCAGTGCAGGGATCCTCTGCTCCGGCCAGCAGATTTACCGGCAAATCCTTCGGCAGTGCGGCAAGGTTTTTATCGTCCGCCGCAAAATAAACACCACTCATCACGTCCAGCCACATGCTGACGCTAATAGGAAAACCACAAAGCGGATCAGCCACGTACAAATCGACTTCCGCCTCATCACGTGAGAGCCAGTCAAATTCTGTCCGGTTGGGTTTGAACTCACCGTTCCAGGCATCGAAAGTCAGTTTGCGGGTAATCTGACTTGGCACATCACCGCCTTTAAACATGCGCTCGATTTTTAAAATAGCCGAGCCAACCATTGGTAACGCACCGGTTGGAAATCCGGCATTCCAGCAGCAAAGCGCATCAATTTTTCCCGGATGCTGTAGCGCATAGTTAAAGGCCGCGATTGACCCCATTGAGTGACCAAACAGGATAGATGGCAAATCGGAATGTTGCTCGCGAATATGCTGGTTGATCGCGTCAATATCGCCAATCACCTTTTGCCAGCCATCCTTGTTGGAAAACACCCCGATGGGCGCATCACTCGCGGTTGTCGCCCCGTGTCCACGATGATCATGCGCATATACATGATAGCCCGCATCGCTCAGGCTTTCAGCAAAACGCTGATAGCGGGCCGCATGTTCACCAAGCCCATGCAGCACATGCACCACGCCACGCGCCTTATCCTTCGCCGCAATAGAGTATAGACGGATACTCGCACCTGTCGGGCTTTCAAATTGGGTATGGTTCCAGTTCTGCATATTAAATCCTGTCAATTAGTCAGCAACAGAATGAACATTTCCGCTTTTTTACACAAGCTAATTATCAAGCTGGCTCCTCTGTAAACAATCCCCCATTGCGATTAAGTCGCATCTGCCGTAAACAGCGGCCAACCAGTTTCCCCAGATTCCATTTTTCGGAGAATTGCCAAATGGCACGCCAATTTATTTATCATATGCAAGGCCTCACCAAGTTATACACCGGTGGCAAAAAGGTGCTGAACAATATGCATCTTTCCTTCTACCCGGACGCCAAAATCGGCGTGCTGGGACCAAACGGTTCTGGTAAATCGACGCTGCTGAAAATCATGGCTGGACTTGATACCGATTTCACCGGCGAGGCATGGGCCGCCGAAGGCACAAAAATCGGCTATCTGGCGCAGGAACCTGATCTAGACGAGAGCAAAGATGTGCGCGCCAATGTGATGGACGGCGTTGCTGATAAACAGGCTATTCTTGACCGCTATAACGAATTGATGATGAACTATTCCGACGAGACCGCCGATGAAGGTGCCAAGCTGCAAGACCAGATTGATGCCGAAGGTCTTTGGGATCTCGACAGCAAGGTTGAAATGGCTATGGATGCACTGCGCTGTCCGCCGGGGGATGCTGATATTGGCCCGCTATCGGGTGGTGAGCGCCGCCGTGTCGCCCTTTGCCGTTTGCTTTTGTCCGAACCTGATCTGCTGCTGCTTGATGAGCCGACCAACCATCTGGATGCGGAAACCGTTGCATGGCTTGAAAAACATCTGCGCGACTTCAAGGGCGCAGTCATGATTGTCACCCATGACCGCTATTTTCTTGACAATGTGACCGGGTGGATTCTCGAACTCGACCGCGGCAATGGCATTCCATATGAAGGCAATTATTCCGCCTATCTGGAAAAGAAGAAGAAACGCCTTGTGCAAGAGGGCCGCGAGGATGATGCGCGCACCCGCCAGCTCGACCGCGAACGCCAGTGGATGGGCACCAGCCCGAAAGCCAGGCAGGCAAAATCAAAAGCCCGTATCAACGCCTTTCACGAACTACTCGAACGCAATGAGAACCGCCGTCCGACCGACCAGCAGATTTCCATTCCGGTGGGAGAGCGTCTCGGCAATGTGGTGATCGAAGCCGAAGGCGTTTGCAAAGGTTTTGGCGACAAGCAGTTGATTGAAGGCCTTAACTTCAAACTGCCCGCCGGTGGCATTGTCGGCATTATCGGTCCCAATGGTGCGGGTAAATCGACCCTTTTTAAAATGATCACAGGTCAGGAAAAGCCCGACAGCGGTGAAATCCGCATCGGCGATACGGTAAAAATCGGTTATGTCGACCAAAGCCGTGATACACTCGACCCCGATAAAACCGTATGGGAAGAAATTTCCGGCGGTAATGAGGTCTTGAAGCTCGGCAAACACGAGGTAAATTCACGCGCCTATGTGGGTTCGTTCAATTTCCGTAAGGGCGACCAGCAACAAAAGGTTGGCACGCTTTCCGGTGGCCAGCGCAACCGCGTTCATTTGGCCAAAATGTTAAAATCCGGCTCCAATGTGCTGCTGCTCGATGAGCCAACCAATGATCTCGATACCGAAACCTTATCGGCGCTTGAAGATGCACTGGAAGATTTCGCCGGTTGCGCTGTTATCATTTCGCATGATCGTATGTTCCTCGACCGTCTGGCCACCCATATGCTGGCCTTTGAAGGCGACAGCCATGTGGAATGGTTTGAAGGCAACTTTGAAGATTATGAAAAAGACAAATTGGCAAGGCTGGGCGACAACGCGCTCACCCCAAAACGGATACATTTTAAGCCGCTGGGACGGTGATAAGGGAGCCTACCCCTCGACCGGGGTGCCAAACACAGCAATAGCAAAGCCAAGTGCGGCCAAAAGGCTATAGGCAACTGCGCGCGTCGTGCTTTTATCTGCCCGCCAGGCAAATATAGCGGCTATTGAGGCCTGCAACGCGTAGTAAAGTGCAAATGCGCGTGATGCATAGGTGACAATAACAAAGACATCCGTGGTCCAGGTCAGCGCCAGCCCGGCAGCGACCAGAATTGCATAGGCAAATTTTACCTTCACCCGCCCCCTGGTCAATTCAGAGACCAACCCGCCGGAACCTTCCGTATCAGCGATCGCAGCGCTGAACTGCGCGCTCAACGCGGCCACCACCAAAAGTGCGGGCAATACCGGCGCCACAACGCCCATCATATCAATGATCGCTGTTTCGCTTAACCCGAATTCACCAGCCTCAAACACATAGGAGATCAATGCTATGTAGGCCACATAGATTGCCGAGGAGATTAATTGCGCAAAGCGCATCGAGCCTATGCGGGTTTTGGCGTTATATTCATCGCCCAGATAGCGCGAGGTTTCAAAACCCTGAATGGTGACAATCAACCCGAATGCAAGTGTTAGCGCCGCCCAGCCATTTTCGACAGCTGGATTAAATACCAGCTTATCTTCAACCGCCTGGGTGCCGGTAAAGATTACCAGCCCGACAAGAAGCCCTGCAATAATCGACAATTTCAACCCAACCGAAACCTGCTCCATACGCTCAAGCGCTGAAAAACCTTTGGTCCAGCCAACCGCCAATATGAGAATAAAAACTCCACTGGTTAAAAGCCTGGCATTTACCTCGCTGTTAAACGCAGTCAACCGCACCCCAAAAGCACCAAACAGGTTGAGATAATAAGCCACCGAAATCACATAGGCAAAGGCCAGAACCCAGGAAGACGATGTCTCAAGCGCATTTATTGCCCGGCTGTTTTGCGGCCCCGTATGATGCTTGATATTGGCGCGAATGGCTGCCCCAAACAGATAGGCAACAACACATAACCCGCCCATGACAAGCGGTGCAAAGCCGCCATAGGCCTGATTAAGTATCGGCCCGAGAATGAGAAATCCACTGCCGATAATCGAGGCCAATGGCGTGATGGTGGCGCGCCAAAAATTATTATTGGCGATTTTTGGAATGAGTAAAACCACACCAAGAGCAATGGTCGCCAGAATGATGAGAATATTGGTGATCATTGGCTCATTCTATTCTGGTCAATGGCTTGCGATGCAAGAGCTTCTGCAACCATAGAGCCAGGCCCTCAATCAATCGCTTCAACTACCTGAGACAAAAACCGGGTAATATCACGGGTGGTAAAATCAATCGCCTCTTCTTCATTGATCGAGTGCTCCCACGCTTCCGCTGCAAATCTGGAACCCTCCTGCGGCAAAACAAGAACAGTTGCCATGCCCATATCTTTCGGCACATCAAGATTGCGTGGCATATCTTCAAACATCACCGCCCGTTCCGCATCCACACCATGCGCACCGATAAAGGTCTCATAGGTCCTGAAATCCGGTTTGGGGATCATGTCAGCTGCAATAATATCGAATATATGATCAAAATGCGTGGTGATACCAAGCTTCTCCAGGGTGCGTTCCGCATGGCCCTGATCAGCATTGGTAAAAATATGTTTGCGCCCTGGAAGTGCGGCAATCAGCAGGCCCAATTCCTGATTGGGCTCAAGCGCCGAATAATCAATATCATGCACATGGTCGATAAATTCGTGCGGATCAATTTGATATTGCTCCATCAATCCGTGCAGGGTTGTGCCATAATCGCGGTATAGCTCTTTTTGCACCTTGCGGGCAGCCACCGGGTCAAGACCGAGCAGATTGCCCACATATTCGGTCATTTTCACATCGATCTGAGCAAACAAATCGCAATCCCGCGGATAAAGCGTGTTATCCAGATCAAAGACCCAATCAGTCACATGGGATAACCCATCGGCCAGTTTTTCTTGCATAAGCACTTGTCCTTTTTTTGGCAAAAAACTGCCATACATCTGAATGTTTGACATTAGTGATATAACACTCAGGACTGCAACCGCAGCCTCGGCGACGCTCATGTGAAGCATAAGCGCATTGGCATGAACTCAATGGATCTATGGCAAAAACAAAGTGCCTGCCCCATGTTCAGTATATAATTCCAACAACACCGCATGCGGGGTTTTCCCGTTCAAAATCACCACCGCCTCAACGCCCAGTTCCAGCGCTTCAATACAGGTTTCGACCTTGGGGATCATCCCGCCGGAAATCGTACCGTCCTTAATCAGCTCGCGCGCATGCTTAACGGTGATCTGGGTAAGCAGTTTTCCATCCTTATCAAGAACCCCAGGCACATCGGTTAAGAACAACAAACGCTCAGCGTCCAACGCCCCGGCAATCGCGCCGGCAAATGTGTCCGCATTGACGTTATAAGTCTCCCCGTCATCGCCAAGGGCCACAGGTGCAATGATCGGAATAAGCCCGGAACCAGCCAGCATATCCAGCACGGTTGTATCAACAATGCGCGGTTCGCCAACAAAACCAAGATCAATAATGCTCTCGATATTACTGTCCGGGTCGCGGTGCGTGCGGCGCAATTTAGTAACCCGCATCATATTGCCATCTTTACCGCAAAGGCCGATGGCGCGTGCACCCTGCGCATTAAAATCGGCAACAATCCGCTTGTTGATAGAGCCCGCAAGCACCATTTCAACCACCTCAACCGCGGCACGATCTGTTACCCTAAGGCCCGCTTTAAACTCGCTTTTAATGCCCATTTTTTCGAGCATCGAACCTATTTGCGGACCACCCCCATGCACCACAACCGGGTCCACGCCCGATTGCTTGAGGAGCGCTATATCACTGGCAAAGGCTTTGCCGAGCGCCGCATCGCCCATCGCATGCCCGCCATATTTCACAACAATGCTCTTGCCCTCATATTGTTGCATGAAGGGCAGCGCCTCAGACAAAAGCGTTGCCTGCAATTCACCGCTAACCATCTGTTTTTGGTCACTTGCGTGAGGATTATTTTTATCGGAATTACTCATGGTTTTTCTATCAATAATTGATCAGCCAATCTGTTACATAACCTTATTACCGCAAAGGTGAAAGGGCGGAAATTTTGCCGCAATCGCCTATATATCTATTTTTCAGAATGTGTAATATGCAATCCAGACAAATTCTGTAAGTTAATTCGTGTATTCAAAAGGACATCCCACAATGACAGAACTCGTGCCACCCCACGGATCACCAACTCTAAAGCCGCTTTTGCTTTCTCCAGATGAGCGAACAAAAGAGCTTGAAAGAGCCAAAGGTCTTACCTCAGTTCCACTGACCACGCGCGAAGTTTCTGATGTCTTGATGCTTGGGATGGGTGCCTATACACCGCTCGATGGGTTCATGGGCGAGGATGACTGGCGCGGTGTTTGCGATAATATGAAACTTGCAAACGGCACATTCTGGCCAATTCCAGTTACCGTTTCTGCGGCAAGTGACCTTGCAACCTCAATTGCAATTGGTGAAGATGTGGCCCTTTGCGACGCTGACAGCGGCGAGATTATGGCGATCCTCACGGTTTCC
>JALSIJ010000237.1 GCA_026981655.1 Rhizobiaceae bacterium
TATCTAAGTTCTGCTCAATATCGAGTTTCATTTGCTCACATAAATCAACCAATCCGGTTGCGCCCAGATTTGAGGCGCAGCCCTTGATTAAATGCAATATTTTCTTGACCTCGTCAGGTTCGCCGGTATTTACCGCCGAAGTTAATAAAGTCAGCGCATTTTCGACATCCTTGTAGAACTCGACCAATATTTCCTGGAATACATCGCTGCCAAAATCTTCGATCATTTCTTTCAATCGGCCGTGGTCCAGCAAGTCACTCAATCGTCTAGCCGCCACGGCTTCATTGCCGATGGCTCTTTGTAATTGTAGATCATCGTTTACTCGCACTGTGTTTGCAGAAATATGCTCAATGACCGGTGGATCAGTGTCAACAATCGCACGTGGCTTTTGCCGACCCCATTTTGCAATCATTTCCAACAGGTTTGCTTTTACAATTGGCTTTACCAGATAGTCATCCATCCCGGCAGATATACAACGCTCGCGGTCCCCCGGCATCGCATTCGCAGTTAGGGCGACAATCGGACAATGGGGCCTATTTTGACCTTCCTCAAATATCCTGATTATCTGGGTCGCTTCCATACCGTCCATTTCCGGCATGGATATATCCATTAAAATCATATCCGGATCAAATTCCGCGAGATTTTCAACTGCTTCAACACCATTTTCTGCGATCAACAGTTCAATGTTTTCTGAATTCAACATGCTTTTTAAAACCAGCTGATTGGTTATGTTGTCTTCCGCGACTAGAATCTTGATCGCAACATCAGCATCAGTAACAAGCAATTTGCTGGCTTGTTGAGGTTCAATATCTTCCGGCATTGGCTGTTGAGTATGAACATGAAAAACGGACGCGAGAACATTGAATAACATTGACGCGCGGACCGGCTTCAACAAAACATCGTGGAACCCGATACTGCGCAGTTGGCCGACCTCATTTGATTGATCCACCGACGACAACATGACAAGCGGCAGTTCATTTATGCTTGGATTGCGCTTAATCTCTACTCCCAGTGCGCGGCCGTCCATTTTGGGCATTTGGAAATCCAGAATTGCCAGATCAAATGGTCGACCTTCCGAATATTCACGCTCAAGCAGTGCTAAGGCCTCGTCACCGTTTTCCACGGCAACAGTATTTATATCCCAACTGGCAAGACGTTCAGTCAATATGGTGCGGTTTACAGGCAAATCATCAACGATCAATACCCGCTTACCCTGCATTTCAACATCGACTATAATTTCTTCCTTCGAAACGGTTTCATCGACAGGCAAACTGATAACAAATGAGAATTTCGAACCTTTATCCGGTTCAGATGTTACTGAAATCAAGCCGCCCATCAGCTTGACCAGTCGCATGGAGATCGCAAGACCCAGCCCGGTGCCTTCAAACTTGCGGTTTGATGCGCCATCAACCTGTTCGAACTCACTGAAAATACTGGAAATCTTGTCCTCTGGAATCCCGATCCCGGTATCGATAACCGAGAATGTTATGGTCGCGATATTATCACAGACGACCCCATCAACGTCGATTTCAACATGCCCGTCCAAGGTGAACTTTACGGCATTGCCAACAAGGTTGGTCATAATCTGGCGGATACGCCCGACATCGCCATTAAACCCAATCGGCAAGTCCAGCCCGTAGCGCAGGGTAATTTCCACATCTTTTTGGTGGGCTCGCGAAGACATTAAAACAACCACGTCTTCAATCGCCCGACGAAGGTCAAAGGCCGTGGGGACAAGCTCCAGTTTACCGGCTTCAATTTTGGAGAAATCGAGAATATCATTGATGATAATCAGCAATGCTGAACCGGATTTGGAAATGGTTTCCGCATAGCATTGCTGATCGCGGTCCAATGTTGTTTCAAGCAAAAGCTCGGCCATGCCGATAACGCCGTTCATTGGCGTGCGAATTTCATGGCTCATATTGGCCAGAAATTCAGACTTCGATCGGCTTGCTGCATCAGATGCTCGACGCGCCTCCTCCAGCTCTTTTTCTCTCTTTTCCTGCTGGCTGAGTACATTTTCCAGCATATCAACCGAGCTTGCCAATGCATGAAATTCGAGCGCTGCGTGTTTGGGTAATTTGAAAATTTTTCCACCGGAACGCCGCGCCGTACCCAACATTCGATGATGAACGCTGGTCAAGGGCTTGACCACAATATTGGATATAAGCAGGTAAAACAGCATCGACAACAGCGCCAACACACCGACCGCATAGACCCGCGCCTGATGAACGCTTTCCTCGATTATTTTGGCATTTCCAGCCGTCAGCCAGGTAACCTTCATACGGCCGAAAATCTCGCCCTCAAACTCGATATCCTGCTGATATTCGATCTGCGAATTGGCATTCTGGATTAGGGAATTTGGCCACCTACCTAAATTTTTGCCGCTTTCATCCTGTACAACTATCGAACTGAGCGAAGGAATGCGCTCAACAGCTTCCCTAATTGACGTCTCAATTATCGGAATATCTTCAGAGATAATCGCCTCGAGGGTCAGGCCTGATAACAGGGATATAATCTGGACCGTTTGTTCTGACAGTTTATCCTTTAGCCGCTGCTCTTCCAAAACCCGCACGGCTTCGCCGGAAAGACCCCCGACAAATGCAACAATTAGGACCATTGCGGCCAATATTTGAGTGGATAAACGCATGAAAATCTGCTCCTGATTGCATATTGTTGTGCGGAAATAGTGTCAATGAAACCGAGTAACTATCTGCAATTAAACATATTTACCGTTGTTATTAGCAGGAAGTCGGATCTGCGAAAATTACTCAGCCTGAAAACTGCTCGCTCTTCTTCATCGCCTTGCGAATGACATCATAGTCGGCATCACTACCGCCCAAAAAACCGGATTTCTTGATCGCTTTGAGTGCTTTGGGATCCTTTAACTCAAGCAACGCAGTTCTTAGGGCCTTCACAATGCGCGCGTCCAATCCAGCGCGGGCGATCCACGGCTTTGTCACATTATCAAACCGGTATAGCTCCCGGATTGCCACATTCTTTTTCTTCAGCTTTTTAAATGTCGAGAGTTTCAACGCGCCGGCATCAAACTCTTTATTTCCTACTGAGGTTCCAACCCGGTCGTGGCGTCCAAGGAAGTCGTAGCGCTTTAACTGGTCCCCCTTAATGCCAGCTTCGAGCAACTCACTTTGGGCCAGATAGCGCCCAATTGTGGAAAGCTCATTGCCAAATGCAAAGCTTTTTCCAATCAGGTCGGGCAAGGTGCGTATATCGCTATCATCCTGAACACAAATTACCCCGTGGAAGGTTTTTTTGCCTTTGACAGCCTCCATAGCCAGTATTTCAATATCGACAGATTTTTCTTTTGCCAGCACATAGGAGGCAGGTCCAAAGCGCGCAAAGTCAACCTTTCCGCTGACCAGTTGGGAAATCCCCTTATGATAGTCTTTGGCAATCTGGGTTGAGATGCTTACGGGTTCGCCAAATTCAACGCTCAGAATTTTTTCCAGACTTCTCAAAACCGGCTTGAGTTTGCGCACCGTATCCGTTGGTTTGTCGGCGGTATAGGTGCCAAAAATCAGCTTGATTTCGGCTTGCGCTGGAAAAACTGTAACGGAAACCGCTGCAAGGGCAGCAAGAGCCGCCGCGATGCCTTTGACGTAACGACGAGGATTGCTTTTGTTGAATTCCGGGTTCTGGTTCATGAAAATTCCTTAGCGGTCTCGAGGATGCAGCATCACATTGCGCGGCTAAGGTTGTGTTTTATATCAATACCCTTATAAATTGATTAATGAATTGTGCACTACTTTTTGGAGAAGGGATTTAAGCGTTTAAATGAACGCAAATATTGCAATTATCACCCATAGGGAAACGCAGGAAATGCTAAAAACTTCCAGAGCGCGATCAATATCCGAGATAGTCAACTGCTGGCGTGCACCGGCATTCAGATAAGGTTCTGCCGCACTTGTTTCACCGTAGGAACGTGGCCCCCCAAGCGAAATGCCAAGACTTGCGGCCATCGCAGCTTCGGGCCATCCAGCGTTGGGCGAACGGTGCGTACCGGCAGTTTGCATGGTTTGGCTAAGGACTTTTTTGCCAAAAGTCCAACCGTGACGCACAGCGCTGCCGATTGAAATTAAGCCGGCGGATATTCGTGCAGCGGGCCAGTTTACCCAATCATCAAACAGAGCGGTTGCCCTGCCAAAACTTTCATATTGGCTGTTTTTATGGCCAATCATTGAATCTGCCGTATTGACCGCTTTATAGGCAATCAACCCTGGCAGGCCAAATAATGCATACCAAAAAACCGGCGCGACAACGCCATCGGAAAAGTTCTCCGCGAGGCTTTCAATTGCGGCACGGCAAACACCGGATTCGTCCAACTCATCAGTATTTCGCCCGACAATTTGCGACACGGCCGCCCTGCCCGCTTCAATTCCATCTGATCGTATGGAGCTTGCAACAAACGCCACATGATCGGCCAGGCTCTTTTGCGCCAGAAAGACCGCAACCAGCACTATTTCCAATGCGCCGCCAAGGAAACCCAATTGATCAAGCATATTTGCAATCAGATAACCTGCGCCCAAAGCGATTGTGAGCAATATTCCCAGCGCCACAATACCGCGCTGCCGATTTGCGGCGATGCCTAAATCTGGGTTGTTCAATTGTCGATCGAGAAAACCGATAATATTGCCAATAATGACGATCGGGTGCGTTATCCGTTTCCAAATCCGTTCAGGATCACCGACATACCAGTCGAGCAATAGCGCCAAAAACAAATACATATTACACGCACGATCTCTGGCTAATTTTAATGATAAATCTCATTGCGTAAATTCCGCTAACTCCCTGGTCAAACGGTTCAATTCAGGCTTTTTACCGGGAACACCAATCCGCAACCAGTCTTCGCGACCGGGAAACGGCCTGGTCAATATTTGCTTCTTTGCAAAATGTTCGAATAGTCTTTTTGCGTAATCATGGCGAATCAAAACAAAATGGTCGGTTGCGCCAACAATCTCAATATCCGCATCGGATAACTTTGCTTCAAATGCGGCGCGATCAGCCCACAGCCGTTTCCGGGCCCGCTTTATCCATTTTTTATTTTGCAGTGCATCGCACCCGACAGCAATTGCCGGGCCGGATACGGCCCAGGGGCCAAGCGTTTCTTCTAATCGTTCAATCAGCGGTAAAGGGCCGAATGCGAACCCCAGACGCGCACCGGCAAGGCCGAAAAACTTTCCAAAGGAACGCAGAACCAACAGACCAGCCTGTCCCGTTTCAGAGATCACACTGGTATCTTTCATTGTATCACAATACGCTTCATCGACCACCAACAGACCACCCCTTGCTGCCAATCGTTTGGCAATTTCAACCAATTGTGCCGGTTCAATCACGCGCCCATCCGGGTTATTGGGATTGACCACTATCACAATCCGGGCAGTGGCTTCCGCACTTTCCAAGCCATCAGCAACTAAAACATCGTGTCCGGCCTGCTGCCAGCACAAACCATGCTCCTGATAGGTAAATCCGATTATGGCAACAGATTGCGGTTTAAATAATACTGGCAGGTTTTGAATAATCGCCTGAACACCTGCGCCGGCAGCGCATGCGGCAGTGACAGGTGCGCCATAGGCAGAACGGGCGCAATCTTTCAATGCGTCTATATTTTGATTCTGTGGCAATTGCTGCCAAAATTCAGGCGCAAAACCCGAAACGGGATAGGGATTTGGATTGATGCCGGTTGAAAGGTCGAGCCAATCATTCTTATTCCCACCATATTTGGCGATGGCTTCATCCAGCCTGCCACCGTGTAAAATTGCCATTTGCCTGCCCCTGTTACTTCCAAATATCAATCAAGTGAATGAAAGACCCCATTACATTAGACCGTCTACTCCCCGTTGTTGAATTGTTATTGCCCATTGCATCACAAATCTTGAATAAATGCTCGCCTTTTTCAATACCTTCAACCGAAGAATAATGAAATTCATGGGCACGCATGCTGGTATTTTCTTCGACCATAGGGAAGCTTTTGACCGGAATTACCTTCCGGTAGCCCAAATGCAGCTTGGGGTGCTCATAACTGGTGGTCAACGGCAACAGACCTGCCATTTTGTGGCACTGGCCGCTTTTATCAATCAGCCCATCACCCAGCACCATATAGCCGCCGCATTCGCCGTAAATCAGCGTGTTTTTTTGCGCATGATTGGTAAGCCCTGCCATGAATTTTTTGTTGGCCGCAAGTTTACCCGCATGAAGTTCGGGATAGCCGCCGGGCAAATAGACCGCATCGGCATCTAGCTTCGGTGCCTCATCGTTGAGCGGCGAGAAAAACGATATTTCGGCCCCCTGCTCGCGCCAGCCATTGATGATATGTGGATAGGAAAATGCAAAGGCCCGATCACGGGCAACGGCGATTTTCTGCCCCAACGGCAATAGCTTTGTGATGCTTTGAATGTCCGTCTGCTTAAGCGGTGAAAAAGCATTGAGCAGCGATTTCATATCAAGCGAGTTTTCAATACTATCGGCGGCGTGGCTTACGAATGCTTCCAGATCTTCACGCTCAT
This sequence comes from Rhizobiaceae bacterium, assembly GCA_026981655.1. Taxonomy (GTDB): domain Bacteria; phylum Pseudomonadota; class Alphaproteobacteria; order Rhizobiales; family Rhizobiaceae; genus SZUA-100. Next base: position 6,525 of record JALSIJ010000237.1, read on the forward strand.
CGGCTTGCACAAGGCCCAAATGACGCTCTGGCATGGCAAGAGCTTCATTCCGCAACACGGCGCCAAAAACCGTAACCCCGTATTTTTCAAGGGCAGCTCGTAGCATGGCCTCGTGTCTAGGGCTGCCGACCTTATTTAAAATAATCCCGGCAATTTGAATATCTTTACGGTGATTAATAAAACCTTCAACCAGTGCGGCAATCGAATGCGACTGTTTGGCCGCATCGACCACAAGAACAATCGGCAGGCCGAGCAAATTTGCCAAATCAGCAACCGAGCCGGAACCATCCATCGCCCCATCAAAAAGCCCCATCATCCCCTCAACCAGCAATGGCCCGGTTGATGCAAGCCCGTGCGCCAATTCCTGCAAATAACCGGCCCGCATGGCCCAGGGATCAAGGTTGACACATTCCTGCCTGCTGGCTTTTTTATGGAATTGCGGGTCGATATAATCCGGCCCGGCCTTGGCCGATGAAATATTGATGTCTTGCCGCGCCATTACCCGTAGCAGACCAAGGGTAATTGTGGTCTTGCCGCTGCCCGACGAGGGGGCTGCAATAATCAAGCCCCTGCCCTTCAAGGGGTTAGCAATTTCATTAGATAATCTGGAATTATCGGTCACGAGTTTTCCACCCAGCCAATTAACCCGCGCAAGGAAACAACATCGCCGATAACTACGATTGAGGGAGAAGCCACCCGTTTGGCGGCAACCACCTCACCCACTTCACCAAGCGTGGTCTCCACCACATGCTGGCTGGCCAGTGTCGCATTGCGCACAAAGGCAACCGGTTGCGAGGGCTTGCGCCCGCAGGAAATCAGCTTTTCAGCAATCGCCGGCATATGACGTATGGCCATATAAAGCACCAGCACATCGCTGGAAACAGCAAGGGCCGGCCAATTAATATTGTCTGGCACATCGCCCGATGGGTCGTGCCCGGTCAGGAAAGTGACATTTTGGTTCATTGCGCCGTGGGTGACCGGAATACCCGCATAGGCAAGCCCGCCAATTCCGGCGGTGATGCCCGGCACAACCCGGTAGGGAATATTGTTTTCAGCCAGCAGAAGTGCTTCTTCGGTGCCACGGCCAAAAACAAATGGATCGCCGCCCTTAAGCCGCACAACCCGCTTGCCAAGCCGTGCCAGATCAACCAGCCTTTGGGAAATTTCAGCCTGTTTGGCAGAGGGCTTGCCGCCGCGCTTGCCAACGCTTTCAATCTCTGCATCCTCATTCGCCATTGCCAGTATATCAGCACTCACCAGCGCATCATGAACGACAATATCAGCCTGTTGAAGGGCGGCCAGCGCGTGCAAGGTTAACAGGCCCGGATCACCCGGCCCGGCGCCCACCAGCCAGACCGCGCCTTTTTCCAGTTTTAAAGTGTGTTGATTGATAGCGTTTTGGCTCAAAGGCATGAGATTGTTCCGAAATTCAAGATTGATGCGGGTTACCAGCTTTTGCATCGGCTCACAATCGCCTATAGGTGAGAAATGAATACGAACAGTCATTCAAAGGTTGCGAGGAAAAATAAGCCTGAGGGCGCGCTTAGGCGTGGCTGGACAACAGGTGCCTGCGCCACGGCGGCAACAAAGGCAGCCCTGACCGCATTGATTACCGGCGAGTTTCCAGATCCGGTGGCAATATTGCTGCCAAAGGGGGACGCGCCGCATTTTGCCCTTTGCTATGAGGCAATTAATGATGCAGGCGCAGTTGCAGGCATAATCAAAGATGCGGGTGATGACCCCGATGTTACCCACGGGGCAACGATAATTTCGACCGTGCGCCCGCTGCCGCTTGGTTCTGGCATTGTATTTGCCGCCGGCCAAGGTGTTGGAACCGTTACGCGTGCCGGGCTTCCAATCGAGGTTGGCGAACCGGCAATAAACCCGGTGCCCCGGCAGATGATGCGCGATATTGTCAATGAAATCTGCGATGCGCATCAACTGCCCGCCGATATTTTGATCACCATCACCGTGCCAAATGGCGAGGAGATCGCCAAGGAAACCTGGAACCCGCGTCTTGGTATTGTTGGCGGTATTTCAATTCTTGGCACTACAGGCGTGGTGCATCCGTTTTCCTGTTCCGCATGGATACATTCTATTCATCGCGGCATAGATGTCGCGCGTGCGGCCGGGCTGAACCATGTGATAGGATCCACCGGCTCAACTTCAGAAACTGCTGCGCAAAAGCACTTTAATGCTCCGGAAATTGCTTTGCTGGATATGGGAGATTTTGCCGGTGGGGTTTTGAAATATTTGCGCAAGCACCCGGTTGAAAGGCTCACAATTTCCGGTGGTTTTGCAAAAATGGTAAAACTGGCGCAAGGGGCGCTTGATCTTCATTCAGCCCGCAGTCAGGTCGATATGAAATGGCTCGCAGAACTCACAGCAAAACAAAGCGGTAATGACGACCTTCGTGCTGCAATTCTAAACGCCAACACTGCCAAGGAAGTGTTTGAAATTGCGCAAAGGGCCGATATTGATCTTGCATCACCGGTTGCAAGAAACGCATTGGAAACGGTGCGCGATACCCTTCGGGACGCGGATGTCTCTGCCGACATTATGATTGTGGACCGCGCTGGAAAAATTATTGCCCATGAATTTT
>JALSIJ010000238.1 GCA_026981655.1 Rhizobiaceae bacterium
TATCCCGTTCGCAAAACGGACTTGGAATTACAGGTGCTCACCGTGTGAATGACGACCAGTGCCGATCGTCTTCATTCTCGTAGCCCCGCAATTGAAAATATGATCCAACCGGATAACCCAACGAGGGAGAACTCCCAATCTGAATCTAATTGACTATTCGCAGGCAAACAAATGGGAAAGCCAAACAATTCTACTATCAATTTTGTTGTGCTTCCAACCATGCCTGAAACATCAGGATGTCCCACAGGTAATAGTGCCAGCGCCGTTTGCCTGACAGATGCTCCTGCCACATCTTGCGCACGGGTTCCGGGTTCAGGTAGCCTTGTTCCCTTAGGCGCTTCTCATTCAGCAGGTCCTCAGCCCAGTCGCGTAGTGGCCCGCGAAGCCACTCTTCGATAGGCACACCAAAGCCCATCTTTGGGCGCTCCATCATGGCGCGGGGGACGTGGCGGTAGAGCACTTCGCGTAACAGCCATTTACTCTGACCATTGCGCAGTTTGAAATCCATCGGCAGGGAAAAGGCAAACTCCACCACCCGGTGATCAAGTAGCGGTACGCGTGCCTCGAGGCTCACCGCCATAGAGGCTCGGTCTACCTTGGTCAGAATATCGTCATGCAGGTAGGTCTTGGCGTCAAGAAACATCATCCGTTCGCGAAAATCACTCATCTCCGGCCAGGTGCTGCGGTCGGTTAGGATCGTAGGCGGCTCGGTGGCGCCAATCACCAGCTGGGCCGGGTTTTTGTGATGGGAAACAAGGGAGCGGTAAAAGGATTCACCATCCCGGTGGGCTAATACCTCGGCCAGCTTCAGAAGCTTGTCACCAAAAGCCGGTTGGTGCAAGCGGCCAGGCATGAGACCCATCAAAGTGTTCAGGGGGGCCGGGGGAAGGGTAGCCAGTAGCCTGGCCGCGCCGGCGCGCAGTGGGGCTGGAAAAATACTGAGTTTCTTCCAGATGGAGTTTCCGAAAGTATAGCGTCCATAGCCGTAAAACAGTTCATCCCCACCATCTCCCGACAGGCTGACTGTAACATGTTCGCGTGCCAGCTTGCTGACCAGATAGGTGGGGATCTGCGATGAATCGGCAAAAGGCTCATCCCACATTTCCGGCAGATCGTGGATCACAGACAAGGCGTCTTCGGGCGTCACATAAAGCTCGGTATGGTCAGTTCCCAGATGATCGGCAACCGCCTTGGCATGTTCCGCCTCGTTGTAACCTGCCTCATTGAAGCCGATAGAGAAGGTGCGCACCGGACGGTTTGACTGTGCCTGCATCAGGGCGACGACGGTAGAAGAATCAAATCCGCCCGATAGAAAAGCACCCAACGGCACATCTGCAGCCATACGAATGCCCACCGCATCCATCAGCAGCGCCTCCAACCGATCCGTCATTTCCCTGTCTGGACCAGTGAGCGGCTGGCTTTGGCCTTGGGAAATCTCCTTCTCAAGGTTCCAGTAACAAATCGGCTCGGAGATTGTCCTGCCACCGTCTGATATGGCCACATAATGCGCCGGGGGCAGTTTTTTGATAGAACGGTAGATGCTGTAAGGGGCTGGTACCGCATTATGGCGGAAATAGAGCGCGAGTGCGTCCCGGTCGATATCCCCCTGCCATTGGGGATGGGATCGCAGCGCCTTGAGCTCGGACCCAAACAGGAAGCTTTTTCCCTGGTGGCCATAATAAAGCGGCTTTTCCCCCATCCGGTCGCGCGCCAGATATAACTTGCGCTCCTGTCGGTCCCATAGAGCAAAGGCAAACATGCCGTTGAACCGGGAGAGTGCTGCCTCAATGCCCCAGCACGAAACGGTTTCAAGCAGAGTTTCCGTATCCGAATGCCCCCGCCAATCAGGGGCTAGGGGTAATTTTTCAATTTCCTCGCGGATGTCGAAATGATTGTAGATCTCACCATTGTAGCTGAGCGCATAGCGTCCGTCGGCGCTCAGCATTGGCTGATGTCCAGCCACACTCAGATCAATAATTGAAAGGCGCCGATGTGCGAGAGCGATACCGGTCTCGGCGTCGCTCCACTCACCTGCGCTGTCCGGCCCACGATTAGAAATACGCAGCGCCATTTCACGCGCTGTGTCTTCCAGGCTGCGCGCGCCCGGTTGCCAGAATCCGGCAATGCCGCACATTAGGTATTCTCCAGTAGTTTATCGTAAAAATTTCTATAAGCCTGAACAGTTGCATCAAGGCTGAATGTTTCAACGATACGTTTGCGCCCGGCGGCGCCGGCATTGATGCGCTCTTCGGGCGACAGGGCGATCATTTCTGCCAGGGCAGCGCGCAGGGCATCAGAATCCGAAGACGGAACCAGTTTTCCGGTGCTCCCCAGCACCAGCCCGGCATCGCCAACATCTGTGGCCACGCAGGGGACGGCGCAGGCCATGGCTTCGCCCAGCACATTTGGAAAGGCCTCACTATTCGAGCTCAGGCAAAATATGTCCAGGCCGGGATACATATCATGTACGTTTTCCTCTGCGCCCAGAATATGAAGGTTTTTGCTCGGGATCGCCGTATATTGCTGGGTGAGGGCAGGGTTGTTCCGCTCATTGCCACTTCCAACGATGACCAGTCGAATATTTTTATCATTCGACATCAACGGTCCAATTGCCCGCAGCAGATTGGCCAGATCCTTCATTGGGTGAAATCGGGCGACAAATCCCACGAGGATATCTTGCTCACTTAGTCTTAGCCTGCTGCGCATGGTCTTGCGCGCTTTCGGGTTCGGGCACCAGATCCTGGTGTCAAAGCCATTGGGGATAACCCGCGCCCTGTCCCCTGCATAACCAAACACTTCATGTTGCGCGCGTGAACGGTTGCTGTTGTAAAGGATACTATCGGGGTTGCCGGAAAGGAGCCTGTTCACTCGGATCGCCAGCCTGATACCGAACCGCTCACTGGTAAGATCATCAAGAGAATGCCTGATATTCCAGACGAGGAGAGGGCGTTTCGGCGCCGCGCGCTGCGCAAAACTGGCAGCAAAATTGCCGTGATACATCCAGCCCTGGATTAGATCCGGGTGAATTCTGTGCACCAGACTACGCAGGTGGATTGCTGCGGTAGGCAGGCTGCGCCCCTGCCTAAGACCCAGTGAATATACGGGTACACCAAGCGCCTCGATCCGGGGACCAAACACACCGAGATCGGTGAGCGATACAACATGCTGTTCCCCCTGCCGGATCAGCCCGCCCGCCAGAAGGCTATGCAGCGACCGCTCGGCGCCACCCACCTGAAGGCCATTTATGATATGGAGGCACACAGACAAAAATTTAAATCCATTTGTTTGAATAATTAATTTTTACGGTATTCAAAATGCCTGATGCAATCAAAGCAAAAAAGAAAATGCGGCTTGGGGAATCGAGAATATTATGTGAGAAAAACCCAAATGCTACAATTTGCAGTACCATGAGTTTTCCAATTCCAGTTGCTTTGTACCAAAGAATAAATAGTAATGACAAGTAAACTAATAGGCCAACGATTCCGCCTTCGACAAGGAAAAGTAAGTACATATTGTGAGTGCTAACCCGTGGCTCCCATTCGTGCGTATACCCCAAACCATAACCGAAAAGAGGATTTGAACTGTTTAAGAATTGTTCGACTGCATAATTAGCAATATATTGGCGTTCGTTAGCTGAGTAATCCGAAGCAAATTCTGATAATCCAAGTCTCGCAAGTGTATTTGAATCCAGATAGCGTTCGAGCGATGTGTTTTGAATCAATTGAACGAGAGATCCTGAAATAATAGAATCAACAAATATTCCTACTGCAACTATACTAAAAAGTCCCACAATTAGACGCTGATTTCGCAGGCCTAAATATCCTTTTAAAAACAACCAGGAAATTGATATAAAAAGCACAGCCCAAGAACCACGACTAAATGTTGCAAAAATAGCAACAGCACCAATTGTCAACAGAATCCATCGGAAAAATATAGGCGCAGCACCCAATGATGCCGTCGTAATCAATAGAATAAGAAAGCCGGATGTGGTCGGATTTATATACAGCCCTGCTGCTCGACCGGGAACACTGGAGAATGTAGGTTGAATGAAATCATACAAATTAAGCGTGCTACCCATGACAACCAATATAGCTAGTAATATACTAACTGCGCCAATAATATTCTTTGAGCCTAGCATTAACAAGAATCCAGCAAAGATTGCAGACATTTCTAGTGTGGTAATTAATCGTTGAAACGCTATTGGGGAATGTGAGGAGTATACATAATTAAATATACTCCAGTATATAAATATAATTATCCAATACCAAATCAATCGCGTGTGTAATCTGTATTTTCTATGAATAATTGGTTGAATTTGCGCAATTTTTAAAAACAATACTATTGTAATAAAACCCAAAAATGCGATGTAAGATATAACCGGCCGGATACCTATAGCAATAAAAACCCAACCAGAGAGTTCGCTGACAAACCAGAAGATAAATGCCAGAAAAACAATGTTGAGTGGGCCAGGCAGCTTAACGCGCAATTTTAACTCCAAATTGGTCTTGTATAGTATAATATCTGGAGTGACATCAGAATATTTTTTCCCACTTTGCAGCTATCCGTTCCAATGAAAAGCGATCGCGTACTGCAGTAGCGTTGGCCGAGAGGCCTCGTCGCAGGTTTTTATCCCCTAAAAGCTGCCGCAGGCCGGCATCAAGGGCCAACGCATCGTCCTGTGCGACCAAAAGCCCGTCAAGACAATCATTGATGATGTCGCGCGGACCGGTATCGCAATCGACGCTGAGCACCGGCAGGCCATGTGCCATCGCTTCTACCAGAACATTGGGAAAACCTTCGAAAAGTGAAGTCATCGCAAATGCGTCTGCAGCCATGTACCAGTCGGCAATATTTCCAGCACGCCCAGGTAGGATTAGACGTTCACCAATTCCCTGTTCCTGTGCTAGTGATAGCAGCGCGTCGCGCTCCGGACCTTCCCCGACAATGACCAGGTCCCATTCGGAAAAATCGTTTGCAAGGCGAGCGAAAGCTTCGATCAGCCTGTCAAAGGCCTTCAATTTGACGAGGCTACCAACCGAAAGCGCAACCTTGCGATCATTCCTGAGATATCCAAAGGGCATGATCCTGGGCGGAGAGGCGACCAACGGAAATGGAGCCGGGTTTGGAATGACTTCGATGTTTTGCGAGTTGGTGTTGCGAAAAAGCCAGTCCCGACTTTCTTCGGTCAATGCCACCATGACATCAAGCCTGTGATAGAGCTTTCGTCGGGCGGTTTCCCAAATTCTGCCCAGAGGATATTGCGGTGGATAAGTACGTTCCGAGCCGATGAGTCGCGTGGTGCCATGTCGCCCTGCTAGTGCCAGCAGGCAGTTAGCGGTGGTCATCATAGCGATGGCCACATCCGGCTTTTCACGTCTCAAGCATTTGCGCAAGGCGCGCAACCGGTGAAAATTGTTAGCAAGGGCCGAGATTAGGGACGGGCTGCTATCACTCATATTCAAAGCTATACGGTTAATGTTAGCCGAAAGTTCGTATGCATCCATGCTTTCTTCGGCTAGGGTGACGATGGTAATCTGCCAGCCCTTTTCAGCCCAATTATTAGCCAGGTTCACAGTCACCCGCTCTGCGCCGCCGCCACTCAACGAATTGATAAAAAACAGGATGTGCATTGTTTAGGCCCGGTTGCTTTTGAGTTGCTGCGCCCTAGGAGCTGTTGATAAACTGGTTTCGGACGCGTCCAAAGGATATAAATGCAATCACTCATAATTGCGTCGAAAAACATTGAAAGGGATTGGCCTGACTGCTGTTTTTCTTCTCGTTCTGAATGGTTGTTTTTCATACCGCGTTCCAAATCCAATTTGTCAACAGGTTCTAGGGGCAGGATTCTTTAATTTAATTCAATTCTGTTTGAAAAGAAGTATTCGAATGAAAGAAATTAAAGCGCAAGGACAGGTTGGTACCTTTTCGAACATTTATAACTTTCAGGCGTGTGCTTCCTTTCAAACCCTGTGGGTGCGTTTTATTTGGTTGCTTGCCCTTCGGGCGCTCTGCTTGCGAAAGGTTCACTGGACCTTTCGTCGGGCAAGCCCGGTGAACAAGACATCGCCGTCGTAATATTTTGTAAATATTGATATTGTCTGCGATATTCCTTCTGTTCAGCAATCTAATTACCCTGTGCAGAATGGATGAAATTAATGGGCCCTGACCCTAGTGCCGGCAATGGCGTGGGAAATAGCATCGTCCCACATATTCAGGATTTTCTCTATCGAATATTTCTGACGGATCTCTTCTCCATGACCGGCTAATGCCGCGCGCCGCGCCGGGTTATCCATCAAGACGCATAGCGCGTCCGAAAGTCTTTCCACATGCCGATCGTCCCGTAGTAGAATGCCAAGACGCCCGCCATCCATGATCTCGTGCGGACCAGTTTTGACATCGAAAGCAATGCTGGGAACACCGTAGGCCATCGCCTCCATAAGCGCATTGGGAAAGCCCTCATAGCTTGATGGCAGGCAGAAAAGATCAGCTTTCCCATACCAGTCATGCAGGTTGCCAACCCGACCGGGTAAATGAATGCGCTCCTCAAGCCCCAGTACCTCAATTTGCGCTTCCAGCGCTGACCGTGCTTCGCCTTCACCCAGTATAACCAGCTCCCAATCCGGCCGATTATTGGTTATTCCGGCAAAGGCATCGATCAGGATATGGTGGCGCTTTGATTGATCAAGGCGACCTACAGAAAACAAGAGTTTTTGTCCCGATTGAATCAAACTATCAATTAGCAATATAGGTTCAACCTTCGGAAGTGGGAACTCAAAGTGATTGGGTATATTATATGCCAATATGCCTGCGAATTTTTGGTTAAACCACGCTAAGGAATCATTGCTTTGTCCGACAAGTAGGGTAGACCGGCGATAGAGAACGTCGCGCAAGAACTTGTAAGTGGCAGAGAGAGGTGGCTGAAGCAGGGGCGGATAGGTGCGCTCACAGGCAATGACCGGCACTCTGGTGCCGATTGTGGCAATCAGGGCTGCGATATTTACGTGCGGCAAGAAGGAAATAATCACATCAGGCTTGATGTTAGTGATTTGATGGCGCAGGGCTCTAATTCGCGCAAGTCGCCCAGCCCGCAGTCCGACATAATCTGCCAGAAAACGCACTTGAACCTGCTTGTCCAATGGATAGGAAACACCACCACGCCCGGAAAAGGTGGGCATCAAGATCACATGTTCGCCCCGTCTCGCCCAAGCGTTGCACAAAAGAGCTGCCACCCGTTCGGCGCCGCCGCCTTCCATGGAGGAAACGAGGAAGAGGATGTTCATTTGCTAAGCTCCGGCTGATCGAAGTCTATAAATATAAATTTTCATGCTCACTTTTTCAAAGACACAGGACATTAGTAGATACACCTACAATTTTTTTTGTGAGCCACCAACCCAGAACCCTTTGGACATTAATCACTGTTACAGTTGCCAAGGCAGCCCCCGGCGCACCCATGAGTGGAATCAGCGCAAAGTTCAAAACAATATTCATGATTGCCATGATTGCATAAAGGCGAAATACAACACGTTCGTTTCCCGACATGTTCAGCAGGAATCCCGGCTCTCCCCAAAAAAGAGAAAGACCGATGCCGAGCGCCAAAATAGTAAGAACAGGACCACCCTCGGCAAAATCAGCCCCGAAAAGTGCGCCCAGCATACGCCCTGCAAATAGGACAAGAATAATGACCAAAGGCACCGCAACAATTAAGACAAATCGAGCCGTGGAAACGGCAAATTTTTCAAGCGCGGCCTTGTCGCCGCCTGCATACAACCGAGAAAATTCTGGGGCGGCGATGGTGTTGGAGATATCGCGCACTAAGCCTACCAGCATCGCCGCTTGGGCCGCAGCATTATATATGCCCACCTCCTGTGGATCGAGCAGTATTCCTAACATTATTACATCGCTTCGCGTCATAATAACTCCTACTCCGCCTATCAATAAAAATGGTAGGCTTTGGAGCAGAAGTGCGCGTGCTTTCGTGGGGCTGGCAACGCGAGTTCTTGTTCTGTCTGAAACTTTACCTCCAAGCAGCCTGACTGTCACCGCGAGTGTTATGAACACCGCAATAATACGAGAACCAAGAGCAAGCGCCGGATCAGCCTCCGACCAAAAGAACAGCAAGGCGATAAGTAACAGGACAAGGATCGAGGGCAGGAGTATGGCGGCATATTGAGCCAGGACCGCCTTCCCCAATCCTCTCAGCGCATAGGCATGCAGATCCAATAGAGACAGAAGCGGCAGGAGCAGTAAGCCAACCCAAAACGCGTGAACCAGACGTTGATCAGTGATCGTGAAATATACAATTAGTGCGACAATCGCGCTGATCGCCAGACTTGCTGGAAAGATCAGACTGCGAGCAGTATTCAAGGATACCGAGTGTGCCGATACATCGCCCCCATTCGCTCTGGAGGCGGCTATGTCACGCATGATCAGTTCCGGTAAGCCAAGCTTTACTCCAATGAGCAACAGTGAAACTGAGGCCATGACAAAAGCATATACGCCATAGTCTTCCACCCCCAGCCATCGAGCCAGCAAAATGCCCAATAGCAATGCAGCCATGCGTTCGGCAATACTGGCCGCTCCAACGCCGACCACCTGCCGTAGAAACGCTCTCAGCTGCATGGTTTGCTCTGCAAAGTTTCAACTTCGTACATCATGTAAGATATTAGCTGGCGTTCCGCGCTAGACTTCCCTTTAAGACAATAAATTAATAAGTAAACAGTGATAAATAACTGCCGGATCCTTGGTGAAATGCACTCCGTTACCAAAGGAAATACAACATAGCCAGGGCAGGAAATTCACTGGATTTATCACGACGACACGTCACGCGTCGCCCCCTAAGTACCCGCTTAAATAACATTAAGCCAATTTTTTTTCTTTAACCTGTAAAGTCTGAACAAAGGGGTGTCGAATAGAATATTTCCAAAATAACGGGCCCGACTCTCATAAAAGTTTACGATGCTAAATCGACCCTGTTCCATATCGGATATGATCAGGCCTGTTATCAGATAACCGCTAATCAAAAAGAAAATATCAACGCCTAGAAAACCACCATCCAAACCAATAAAAACCATCGTGAAACAGTA
>JALSIJ010000239.1 GCA_026981655.1 Rhizobiaceae bacterium
ACTAACAAATGGATGGAATACCGTCCGAGGGGAGAAATAGATTTGGATTTGCTACAACTGTTTATCAGTGGGTTGGCCAATGGTTGCGTTTATGGGCTCATTGCGTTGGGTTTCGTGCTAATTTATAAGGCGACTGAAGCCGTAAATTTCGCCCAGGGCGATTTCATGATGTTTGGCGCCTTTGTTACAATCTGGCTGACCAATACAGAACATCTTGGCATAAATTTTTGGCTGGCTGTGCCGATTGCGGTTATCATTATGGGCACGCTTGGTTATTTGCTGGATATGGTTGTGCTGCGCAAAATGTTTGGCCAACCGCAGATCGCTGTGGTGATTTTAACCATCGCACTGGGCTTTATTCTAAGGTTTGCAGCCGGTGCCTTTTGGGCGCATGAACCACAATCACTCGAAACACCCTATGCGGGGATGGAAGTGCGGCTCGGCGGGTTGGTTCTGGGGCTGGAAGAAGTCGCGGTTATCGTGGTTACGCTTTTGCTCACAGTTTCGCTGTATTTATTTTTCAGCCGTGCAAAGCTCGGCATTGCAATGCAGGCAGCATCGCAAAATCAATTGGCCGCCTATTATATGGGCATTCCGGTAAAACGCATTCAAAGCCTTGTTTGGGCACTTGGCGGTATGGTTGCCGCGATTGCCGGTGTACTTTTTGCCTCCAAAGGGGCGATTGATCCATCGACCGGCCTTTTGGGCATCAAAGCATTTGCCGCAGCTGTCATCGGTGGATTTGGCAGCCTGCCCGGCGCATTAATTGGTGGTATTATTATCGGGCTGGTTGAACCTTTCGCGGCATACGGCCTGCCAGCCGGTTATTCGCAGATTGCACCATACGCAATTATGTTGCTGGTGCTTATATTCCGCCCGGCCGGATTGTTCGCTCAAATGCAAAAAAAGAAAGTGTGAGGCTAAAGAGTTATGCGCTTTGTTTTTAAACGGTCATACGACGCTGATATTAACCTGTTCAAACACAAGCCTCAGGCGATGTGGTATCTGGCGCTGCTTGCGCTTGTTGTCGCCCTGCCCTGGCTACTGGACGAGTTCTTTTTAGGCGAAGCAACCAATGTGCTGATTTGGGCGATCGCCGGAATGGGGCTAATGTTGCTTGTTGGCCATTCCGGGCAGGCAAGCCTTGGCCATGCGGCCTTTATGGCGGTTGGGTGCTATGCCAATGTGATAATGCTGGAACGCGGTGTGCCGTTTATTTTGTCGTTGCCCTTGTCGGGTGTAATTGCAGGGTTTGCCGGCGTTATTGTCGCCCTTCCAGTGCTGCGCCTACACGGTATTTATCTGGCTATTGCCACCCTTGCGGTTTCCGTTTTAACCGAAGACTTTATCGTAATTGCTGAACCATGGACCGGCGGTGTGGTCGGGCTTGTTGCTCCGCCAATTGATGTTTTCGGGCTGGAGATTGACCGTTACGGCACGCCAACCGAGTTTTATTTTCTATGTCTCATTGTAACGCTCGTGGTTCTGGCTGGGTATCGCAATTTATTGCGCGCGCCGCTTGGGCGGGCCTTTGTGGCCATGCGGGATTCAGAAATATCTGCGCAGGCAATGGGGGTGAATATCCGCCGGACCAAGGCAACCGCGTTCGGTCTTTCCTGCGCCGCGACCGGTCTCGCCGGCGCGTTGCTTGGTCATTATGCCGGAGCCTTTAATCATGAAACATTTAATCTGGTGCTTTCTATTCAATTGCTGCTGATGATTGTTATTGGTGGTCTGGGCTCTATTCATGGTGCATTTTTTGGCGCTATACTAATCGGGTTTCTGCCGCAGTTTATTGCCATCTCCAGAGACGGCATTTCCAGCGCGTTTGGCCTTGGTTCTGTTACCATTCCCGGCATCGAAAGTGGTGTATTTGCGCTTATTTTGATCGGCTTTATTCTGTTCGAACCTATGGGTATCTATGGCCGCTGGGTTAAAATTCGGACTTATTTTGAGCTTTTCCCATTCTACCGGAAAGACATGTTTAAGCGTCAGAAAAGCTATCTAAAAACGGAGCGTATGCGATGAGCCTGCTGACGCTTGAAAATGTGACCCTGCGATTTGGCGGATTGGTCGCGGTCGATAATGTCTCTTTCCACGTGGGCGAAGGCGAGGTGTTTTCGCTGGTCGGCCCCAATGGGGCGGGGAAATCCACTATTTTCAATCTGATTTCGCGATTTTATGACCCGGCCGAGGGCGATATTCGTTTTAAGCAGAATTCGATCCTGAATATGAATTCCGATCAGGTGCCCTCGCTTGGGATTGCCAGAACATTTCAAAATATCGAGTTGTTTGAACAATCAACTGTATTACAGAACCTGCTGGTCGGGCGCCATCGTCACCGCAAAACAGGCCTGATGGCGGAATTATTTTTTGCCCCCAAAGTGCGCGACGAAGAACGCCGCCACCGCGAAGTGGTCGAAGAGGTCATCGACTTTCTGGAACTGCAGGCTTACCGCGACAAATATATAGCCGGCCTGCCTTATGGTGTTCGTAAAGTGGTTGAACTTGCCCGCGCGTTGGCATCGGAACCGAAAATCCTGTTGCTCGATGAGCCCGCATCCGGCCTTTCGGTCGAAGAAACGCAGGATATGATTTTTTGGGTGGAAGACATCAAGAAGCAAATGGGCATAACCGTGCTTATGGTTGAACACGACATGAACCTTGTGGCTGCTGTATCCGACCGGGTTCTGGCGCTGGCAGATGGCAAAGAACTTGCGATTGGGACCGCCAGTGAGGTGCAATCGCATCCGGCCGTAATTGAGGCCTATCTTGGCACCGGCGAAAGGATTGGCGATGACGCATGAACCGGTATTAAAGATTGATAATCTTGAGAGCTATTACGGCCCGATCATGGCGATCCGGGGTGCCAGCCTTGAGGTGCGTGAAGGCCAGATTGTTACGGTTCTTGGGGCAAATGGCGCCGGTAAAACCACGTTATTGAAAACCATTTCCGGTGTAATGGACCCGGCCAAGGGCACAATTTTGCTGAATGGTGAACCCATTCAGGGGCGTGATGCGGATATGATTGTGCGCCGGGGCATGGTGCATGTGCCGGAAGGACGCGAAATTTTTCCACTGATGAGTGTTGCTGAAAATGTCCTGCTTGGGGCCTATGTGCGCAATGACAAAGCAGCCATCGCGCGCGATCTTGAAATGGTCTATACTTATTTTCCAATCCTGGCTGAGCGCGGTGACCAGAAAGCTGGAACACTTTCAGGTGGTCAACAACAAATGCTGGCAATCGGCCGCGGATTGATGGCAGCTCCAAAGGTGATGTTGCTGGATGAACCCAGCCTAGGCTTATCGCCCCTGCTGGTGGAAGAAATTTTCACAATTATCCGGCGCTTGAACAAAGAGCAAAAAGTAACCATGATGCTGGTTGAACAAAATGCGAAAGTCGCGCTGGATGTTGCTGACTATGGCTATGTAATGGAAATTGGCCGTATTGTAATGGCAGACACGGCAACCGCGCTTGAAAACTCCAAGGACATCCAGTCATTTTATCTGGGCGTGCAAGAGGAAAGCCAACGGGGGCAGCGCCGGTGGAAGCAGCGCAAAACATGGCGATAATGGATCATAGTAATAACATCGCGCTGGAGGTGGAATACGCATGAATATTAATGTAAAAACTCCGGCACAGGCCGTTATCAACGGCGTCACCTGCAATGCGGATATTGGTGCGGGGCCCTATTTTGTCGACGGGTGCAACACGATTACAAAATTGTTCAAGGCGCGGTGTGAAGAGCTGGGTGATAAAACCGCCCACCGCGAAAAATATCTTGGTATCTGGCGCTCGCATTCATGGAAGGACTATTTCATTCGGGCCCGCCGCATCGGGTTGGGTCTGGTGTCCCTGGGTCTCAAACGCGGCGATGTGGTTTCCATATTGGCAGAAGACAGCAAAGAATGGCTCTATACAGACCTTGGCATTCAATGTGTCGGCGGTGTGGCTTCCGGTGTTTATACAACAGATTCCCCCAAGCAACTTGCTTATCTGATCAACGATTCCGACAGTCGATTTTTATTCGTTGAAAATGACGAAATGCTGGATAAATATCTGGAGATCAAAGACGACGTACCTGACCTGATGAAAGTCATCATTTACGAGCGCGATGGATTGCATGATTTTCATGATGACAAAGTCGTGTTTCTCGACGAACTCTATGACCTAGGTGAAAAACTTGCCCAGTCAGAGCCGGATTTGTTTGACGCCGAAATTGCCAAATCAGAGCCGGAAGATATCGGCCTTTTGATTTACACATCCGGCACCACCGGCAAACCAAAAGGGGCGATGATCAGCAATGAAAATATCATGTTCACCCTTTCATCGGTAATGCGAGTTCTGCCAAGTTTTGATGGCGATGAGCAATTGTGCTTTTTACCGCTTTGCCATGTGCTGGAGCGCAATACATCTGCCTATACGCCGATATTTGCCAAGAGCATTGTTAACTTTGCCGAAAGCCCGGAAACAGTATTCGATAATTTGCGGGAAGTGGCACCACACGTGTTTACGGCGGTTCCGAGGGTTTGGGAAAAAATTTATTCGCGCATTTCCATATTGGTGGAAGACGGCACGTCATTCGGCAAATGGAGTTTCAACAAAGCACTTAAAACTGGTCTTGAACGGGCTGAATATCTGATTGCCAACAACGACGTGCCGGCCGGGCTGGAAGCAAGGTATAAGTTTTGGGATTTCCTGGTATTTCGCAATTTGCGCCGCATGCTTGGCATGGATAATATTCGCCGTGCGACAACTGGTGCTGCACCAATTTCACCTGATCTGCTTAAGTGGTATCGGGCCATTGGCGTGAACCTGCTGGAAGGCTATGGCCAAACCGAAGGTGCGGGCATTACGGCCGTAAATTTGATAGACAAAAATAAAAACGGCACAGTAGGTCTGGCCATTCCTGGAATTGATATTCGCATTGCGGATGATGGCGAAATTCAAATGAAAGGCCCGCATGTCTTTCCCGGCTACTGGAAAGCACCGGATAAAACCCGCGATACCATGACCGATGACGGCTATCTTAAAACCGGCGACGTGGGACAGTTGGACAATGAGGGATTTCTCAGTATTACCGGGCGTTTGAAGGACATTATTATTACGGCCGGTGGCAAAAACATCACGCCATCAGAAATCGAGAATAAATTGAAGTTCTCACCGATGATTTCTGATGCGGTGGTGATTGGTGACAAGCGCAAATACCTGACCTGCCTGGTGATGATTGACCAGGAAAATGTAGAAAAATTTGCACAAGACCGCAGAATACCGTTCAATGACTTCGCATCTCTTTGTGCGGCCGACGACGTGCAGAAAATGATTGGCCTCATTGTTGAAGATGTAAATGAAGATTTTGCCCGGGTGGAACAGATCAAGGATTTTCGCCTGATAGATATACTGCTCACGGCGGAAGATGATGAATTAACCGCCACAATGAAATTGAAACGAGGTTTTGTGGAGAAAAAACACAAGCCTTTGATCGATCAAATGTATAAATAGAGTAATCAACAGGGAGAGAAAAATGAAAACACTATCCAAACTCACCATAGCGCTAGCTGCAAGCGTCTGCTTTGTTGCGGGTGCTTATGCGGAAACCCAAGGCGTCAGCGACACTGAAGTGGTGATCGGTTCCAGCAACGACCTTTCCGGTATTTTTGCCGCATTTGGCGCGCCGGCGACAAAAGCCGCGCAAATGTATTTTGACGAGATCAACGCCAAAGGCGGCGTACATGGCCGCAAGATCAAATTTGTCGTAGAAGACCATGCCTACAGCCTGCCAAAAGCCACACAAGCGCTGAACAAGCTGGTCAACCGCGACAAGATTTTCGCCATGCTGCTGCAACTCGGCACGCCGATGAACATTGCTTCTTTCAAACTGCTGGACAAGAAAAAAATTCCGAACATCAACCCACTTTCAGCAGCCCGTCAATTGTTGCAGGATCCGATCGACTATCACTTTACCGGCGGTACTACCTATTACAGCCAGATCCGTGGCGGTGTAAAATACTTCGCTGAGAACAAGGGTGCAAAGAACATTTGTGCCATGTTTATTCCTTCAGACTTCGGCAAGGAAATTCAAGCAGGTGCAAAAGATGAAGCCGCAGCTCTTGGTCTGTCATATGTAGCTGAGACCACCCACAAGGGTGATGATGCGGATTTTGTTGGTTCGCTGACCAAATTGAAAGATGCCAAATGTGATGTGGTCACAATGGCACTGGGCGTTCGCCAAACAATCACAGCCTATGCAACTGCACGTAAAATCGGTTGGAAAGATGCGGAATTCATCAGCGCATCGGCTGGCTTCCATTCGGTCATGGCGAAGGTTCCAGGTGGTGTTACCGAAGGACTTTATGCCTCCGCTGGCTGGACTGATATTCTGCCACGCCTTGGCAACCCGGTTGTTGGCGCATGGTTTAAGAAATACACAGAAGCCACAGGTGAAAAATTGCCTGGCACAGGCGCTTTGCTTGGACGTTCGGGCGCAGAACTCATGGTTCGGGCGCTGGAGGCAGCTGGCAAAGAGTTGACACCAGAATCCTTTAAGGCCGGCATGGAAAGCCTCAATTACAGAGATGAGATTTCTGACAACCAGGTCACGTTCTCTGCAACTGATCATCAGGGACCGGATAAGAACATCATTTCCGTTATCGAAAAAGGCAACTGGAAAGTTGTTCAACGCCAGGATTGATCCCCTTTCCAAATATCAAAAAGGCCGCTCAAATGGGCGGCCTTTTTTATGTGTACCCACGTGGTTATGCGGATATTGCCACCTCAGTAAAGTTCTCGCCAAATTCGGCACGAAGATACTTTTGCGTGGCGGCGCTGTTCAGTGGCTTCGAGAAATAATAGCCTTGAATAAATTCGCATCCCATAGCCGTTAACACACCCACCTGCCCCTGGGTTTCAACACCTTCAACAATGCAGTCAACCCGCAAGCTGCGGCACATTTCCACCATAACATCAACGATAGAACCCGCATCTTCTTCATGCTCAATGTCATTGATAAAACTGCGATCGAGTTTAATTTTGTCCAGTGGCAAAGAGCGCACATAGGAGAGCGAGGAATGGCCTGTACCAAAGTCATCCAGGGCAATTTTCACACCCAGGTGTTTTAGAAGACACAGGGACTTTTTTGCCAGTTTCCGGTCACTCATAATTGCTGTTTCGGTGACTTCGAATGTGATGCGTTTGGGATCAAATCCAGATTTTTCGATGATGGAGATCAAATTGAGAATGGCACGAGCTGAAGTTATATCGTGCATTGACAGGTTAAATGACATGTACAGGTGATCGGGCCAGGTTTTGGCCTCAATCAATGCCTTGCCAAGCAATGTTGCGGTGAGCCTGTTGATGGCGCCACCACGTTCAGCAGAACGAATGAAAACATCCGGAGAAACAAACCCAAGCGACGGGCTTTGCCAACGGGCCAACACCTCAAATCCAACAGTGCCGGAGTTTGATAAGGACACGATAGGTTGAAAGACCAGTGACATTTCAATATCAAAGTCAGCGTCTTGCATTTTTCGGTCAATATTGCTCACCGCCCGCAAAGTCTCAGCGTGATATTTACCAAAGACAATGACATTTCCGCGTGCGTTGTCCTTAGCATGATAAAGCGCGTAATCAGCCTTCTCGAATATTTTTTGCCCCGTGTCGTCAACACTTCCCCAGCGCGCAAACCCGACTGTGCCGCCAAGATGAATTATCAGATCATCAACCATAAATGGAACGCGCATCGCATCTGTGATGGAGGTGCCAAACTCCAGCAATTCTTCCTCACTCAGTGAACCCTCCATCAAAATGCCAAATTCATCGCCTCCTAATCTGGCAATTTTCACACCGTCTTTTTCAATATTTTTCAGGCGCAGGCCAACTTCAACCAAAACCTGATCACCAACCTGATGGCCATAAACATCGTTGACCTGTTTAAATCCGTCCAGATCCAGAACACCAACTGCGAGCCCACAGGAGTGACTTTGAGCGACCTCATCGACAAGCTTGTTCAGGTTAAACAGAAAGCTTCGGCGATTTGACAGTTTGGTCAAGCTGTCTTCATTGGCGAGGGCCAGATTGGATTTGCTCAGGTTTTCAACTTCGGCAATTTTGGCTTCGACGATCTGCTGCTGCTTGATCATGCGAACAAAGTCTTGTGAATATCTGTTTAAAACCAACGCGAATACAGTCGCAACCATCGTCAAATTTATTGCTGAAACACGGTACGAGCTGTCGCCCAAATACATAAAATATACCACGATGGGGCCGAACATGCTTATGACAATTGTCAGTGCGGCAGACCGCAAATTCATCATACACATCGCAACCCCAAGGGTTGACGCACTTAAAAAAGCGGTTACCAGGCCACGCATGGCAAGCGCGCTATACTCAAACATGGCAAGTGCCCAAATGGAATGGGATATGCCGAGCAATACAGCCCCCCAAACAGCCGCATGTAGCCTTAGCAGCGCCTGGCGGTCGTAAGCATCACCTTTATATTTTTTGGGAACCCTGGCAAACCAGAAGAAAAAGGCAAGATCCGCCAACAAAAGTGCTGCCGGTAATTTAATTGTCAGAAATATAGGAGCCTGTTCAAGATTGATAAAGGCGACGGAAATCGTGGTGATAATTGCAAGAGTATAGAGCAGCAATGACTGTTTGGCCATTGACTGATATTGCGAGCGATAAAGCCCCGGATTGCCCTGCTCTATGCCGAACAGGTTAGAAAAGTACCTTAAGGAATACAAAGCTGCCACCACACTATTGTAAAGAACTGATATTTTCACAGGAATATAAAAAAACTATGAATCAATTCAATCGTGTAGCAAATTATCTCCCCCTAGGTAACCAATACTCAATACGGAATCGAAAACCCTAGGTCACCGACTCATTAATTTAATACAATTCTGCGCTCGGTAATTTGATTGCTGAATAGAAGAAATATCGCAGACACTATCAATATTTTCAAGATATTACGACGGCGATGTCTTGTTCATCGGGCTTGCCCGACGAAAGGACCAGTGAACCTTTCGCAAGCAGAGCGCCCGAAGGGCAAGCG
>JALSIJ010000240.1 GCA_026981655.1 Rhizobiaceae bacterium
TATTAAATGGCTTATCAAACAAACACAGCAACTATTCAGGGCCAGGAGATTTCAAATGACCAAATCGTTCTTCAACTCAACTTTAGTAAAAAAATCAGCCAAGCTTCTTTCTGCCGGTCTGATGGCGGCACTTTTCACAACCGCATTTCAGGTGGCTCCAGCCAGTGCAGGCGGTTCTATTTCAATCAGCATTTTGCCAGGCAATTCACGCGATGCCCGGACGCTTGGCGCTGCGATGGATATTTATTCGCTTATTCGCTCCCGCAAGCACCGCTCTGGTATCCGCCAGATTGGTCGTAATAACCGGGCCGGGCTTCGTCAGAACGGACGTGGTAATTATGGCCGTATCTATCAAAAGGGTCGTGGCCACACCGGTACGCTTGCCCAGTACGGCGATAACAATTCTTATGGAATTTATCAGTTTGGCAGAAATACAAATGCCAATGTCGTCCAGCGCGGTCGCGGTCAATCCGGTGTTTCATTCCTATATGGCTGGTAATAATTACCGCCATAGGCGGGCTCTAGAGACTATGGCTTCGGGGTAGGAGGCCATTTTCCAGCAAAAGGTTTTTGCAGGGCCCGCTCCACCATTTCCAACCTGTCTTGACCGTAAAACATATCGCCATCGACGAAATAGGTGGGCGAACCAAAGACCGAACGCTCGATCGCCTCTTCGGTATTTGCCTTATAAATTGCCTGAATTTCTGGACTGATCGCGTGATCCAGCAAAGATCTTGCATCAAGATCAACCGAGTTCCCAATTTTCAATAATGCATCATAATCGGCAAGGTCCGCATCATCGCGCCAATGGCCTTCCAACATTGCATGGGCAAGCCGGTCGATATTATTTCCTTGCTCCATACCCGCAATCAGCATGCAGTTTGGCAGGGTTATATCATTATTATGATGGGTGGGCGTGCTATCCAGTACCGGTGCATTTCGAAATTCCGACCATCTTTTGATTTCTCGTCCAAAGAAATAGGCGATATGAGCCTTGCTTCTTTTGTTAAATGCAGAGGGCGCCATTACCTTGACCACTTCGCGCAAATCTACCGGCCTGTGAATGATATTTCGATTGGCGGTTTTGGCAATTTCATAAAAGCGGGCCGAACCCAAATAGGCATAGCCAGAATAGGCCGCGTAAAAATACTCAATATTTGCCATGCTTGGCCCCGATAATTATTGTCAGGTCAAAAGGCTATCGTGCGCCCGATGAACAGGCAATGGGTAATTGGGTCAGACGTCTAAAACTTGTGAATATAGATGATGGGGCGATCCTTGTGGCTTTCAGGGTATTCGCCAAATCGAAGATCAATTGAAAGGGCTGGAATTGTGCTTGCCTTTATTGCTCCCAGTTTTCCGGTTGTCGCCCGATGGCTATGGCCGCAATAGATGCCAAGTATTTGTGGATGCTTTGCCATCAGCTTTTCAAGGCGTTCCACGGTGGTGCGGGCATCAAACTGAAACGGGTGGGGTGCCGCAACTACATCATAGGGCGGGTGGTGCATGAAAATCGCCGTTGGTTTTTTCTTGTCGTTGTTCAACATTTCAGCAAAATCATGGAATCGACTTTCGCAATACTCACCCAATCGGTCATTCTCGTCCAGTGTATCTAACAGGATCAGTCTTGTATCCCATTGGTCCAGTTTATATTGAATGAAAGGCTCAATTTTGCCTTTGCTAATTTCGTTTGCAAAAATCTCACGCATCATGGTTCTGCGGTCACGATTGCCGGGAATCACGAATAGTGGCGCTTGCAAACCCGATAGAATTTTATGTGCGGCCTGATATTCTTCGCGGGTGGCATTGTGGGTAATATCACCAGTGTGAAGAACCACATCCGGGCGCTCATTCAAGCGGTTAATTTCGTCCACCGCCTGTTGCAGGTTATATAACCGTTTGCTGCCGTCGGGTTCGGGCAGAAAAATATGACTATCTGATATTTGGACAACGATCATGGAAGCGCTCACAAGGCTATAAATATAAAGAAGATATAGCCGGAGTTTGGAGGCGCGGCGCTTTCATAAAATGTCGCATGGGTGGGCAAGGGTGAAGCTAAGATAAAATGCTTGTTTGTGCAGAGGCTTTGAAGCGCTATTGCACCACAGGAATTCATACTATTTAGTAATTATCAACAGGTCATTCCGGTGGATGGTGAAAACTCAAACATTCTTAAATTTAAAACTTTGCATGTTTATGAAAATAGTCTAGTACCGCGGGGTGGAAGCTGATCAAGCCTTCACCAAGGTGATTTTCTGAGCCTGAATGTCGTGCCAAACAGCGGTTTCTATTGCTGGCGAGGAGGGGCGATCCAGCGGAGAAGTGCCAAGCCTGAAATTTGACCTTTGAATTGTGTTTCGAAGGGGAAATGTGCTGCACAAAATATGTCGCAGTACATTTGTTGAATTTGCGGGTAGTATTTGGTGAGGGGGTTTGAAACAATAAGCTTCACAGAACCGGAAGTGTTGTGGATGGCGTTCATTTGCGGCGATTTCGATGAGCCAATATTCACCTGATGAAGGAGTTCAGGTTATATGATAACTGAAAATCCATTTTCCGTTCTTTCGGAAATCATTTCGCCCGCAGTGATGCAGATTTACGTCGTTGCCATGTTTGTTTTGGTTGTAGGTGGAACCCTGCTTGATACCATGCACAAAAAGAGCGCCCAGTGGTTCTATAAAAATGCTGAAGATGCAAAAAAGAATGCCACTCGCGAAGTAACCAGCGGCGAGAAAACATCAGCGGCAATTGGTGTTGTAACGAAAGAGATTTTGACCTCGGGTGAGTTCCAGAATCCGAAGCGCAGGCTTTCCCATCTGTTTACCATGTGGGGTTTTGTCCTGTTTGTTTTAACCTCAGCAATCATGGTGTTTGGCTATGCTTCGCCTGAAGCGTCTACCCCGGTTATCTGGCCCGTGCTTTGGCACTTTGGTGCGCTTAGCTTGTGCTTCGGTGGTTATTGGTTCTGGTTTGCTATTCGTGTGGACGTTGCGGCTGAAGGTAACCCTTGGTACCGGGTTGTGCGGGCAGATCTGTTTATCCTGTCATTGCTGGCGACCGTCACCTTTGGTTTGATCTGGTCATTCCTGCAGTCAACAGCCGGTGTTACCGCTGGTATTACATTGCTGTTCCTTGGCCTGTTTCTTTTGGCAAGCACTGTTTTGTTTGCCGGTGTGTTGTGGTCTAAATTTGCCCACATGTTCTTTAAGCCTGCGGCGGCATATCAAAAACGGATTACCAGGCTTGATGGCTCTGCCGAGAACCTGCCGACATTGTCGCGCGATGACCCGGAACAACAGAAAAGACACTCTATGGAGCTGCTGAAAGATGCGCCCATGAATATGGGGCTTGGCATTAAGCGCGAAGGGCCAAACCATTACTAAATAATTGACCTACAGCTTTCTGTATAACGACAGAGGAAGGAAAACGAAAAATGCCTACATTCGTCTATATGACGAGATGTGATGGCTGTGGACATTGCGTCGACATCTGCCCATCCGACATCATGCACATCGATAAAACTACCCGGCGTGCCTATAATATTGAGCCTAATATGTGCTGGGAGTGTTTCTCCTGCGTCAAGGCATGTCCGCACCACGCAATTGATGTGCGTGGCTATGCGGATTTTGCTCCGCTCGGCCATAGTGTGCGTGTTGATCGCGACGAAGAGCGCGGCACCATCGCCTGGAAAGTTAAATTCAGAAACGGTTCGGAAAAGAATTTTCTATCACCGATCACCACCAAGCCGTGGGGTACGGGTTATCCGAAATTTTCTGATGAGGCTGAACCCAGCAAGGAAATGCGTGATGGTGAATTGTTGTACAGTGAACCAAAATATATCCGTATGGATGAGGGCGAATTGCATACGCTTGAATCCAATGGTCTTAAGATGAAGGCAGGGGTGTATTACTAATGGCTTACGAAACGATCATTGAAGACGATATTGACATTCTGGTCGCCGGTGCTGGTCTTGGCGGTACTGGTGCTGCATGGGAGGCCAGATATTGGGGCAAGGACAAGAAAATTGTCATTGCCGAGAAGGCCAATATTGATCGCTCCGGTGCGGTTGCGCAGGGTTTGTATGCGATCAACTGTTATATGGGCACCCGTTGGGGTGAGAACAATCCGGAAGACCATGTGCGCTATGCGCGTATTGACCTGATGGGCATGGTTCGGGAAGATTTGGCTTTCGATATGGCTCGCCACGTCGATTCAACTGTGCATCAGTTCGAAGACTGGGGCCTGCCGATCATGAAGGACCCAAATACCGGGTCTTATTTGCGTGAAGGCCGTTGGCAGATCATGATTCATGGAGAGAGCTACAAGCCGATTGTTGCTGAAGCCGCCAAAAAATCTGCCGACAAGATTTTCAACCGTGTTTGCATTACCCATCTGTTGATGGATGAGGCTAAGGAAAACCGGATTGCCGGTGCTGTTGGTTTTAACGTGCGGACAGGTAACTACCACGTTTTCAAATCAAAAACCGTTATTTGCGGTGCTGGTGGCGCTTCCAATATCTTCAAGCCACGTTCCGTGGGTGAAGGTTCTGGCCGCGTTTGGTATGCACCGTGGTCATCTGGTTCCGCCTATGCATTGATGATCAATGCTGGTGCCAAAATGACCCAGATGGAAAACCGCATTGTGCTGGCTCGTTTCAAGGATGGCTATGGCCCGGTTGGCGCCTATTTCCTACATTTGAAAACCTATACACAAAATGGTCTTGGGGAAGAATACGAATCCAAGTGGTTCCCTGAACTGCAGAAAATGGTCGGCAAAGAATATCTGGACCCGGAGGCATCGCACGCCACCCATAGACCAATTCCTACCTGTTTGCGTAACCATGCATTTATCAGTGAAGTGAATGCAGGTCGCGGTCCTATCCACATGATAACTATGGAAGCTTTCCAGGACCCGCATCTGGAGGAGGTTGGTTGGGAAAACTTCCTCGGCATGACCGTGGGCCAAACTGTGCTTTGGGCTGCAACCGACGTCGATCCTAAATTCGAGAACCCAGAACTGACAACATCTGAACCCTATGTTATGGGTTCACATGCAACCGGTTCCGGCGCCTGGTGTTCAGGTCCTGAAGACTTGTCACCGCCAGAATATTTCTGGGGCTATAACCGTATGATGACCATTGAGGGATTGTTCGGTGCGGGTGATGCTGTTGGCGGAACACCGCATGCGTTCTCATCCGGTTCGTTTACTGAAGGCCGCCTTTCTGCAAAGGCTGCTTGCAAGTATATCGACGATGGCAAAGGCGAAGGTATCAAGGTTTCCGACAAGCAGATTGCAGATTTCAAGGAAGAAATCTACAAGCCAATGGAACATTACAAATTGTACCGTAATGAAATCGTGGCTGGCAGTGTTAATCCTCATTACATCAATCCAAGGCAAGCTTTGGATCGTCTGCAAAAAATCATGGATGAGTATGGTGGCGGCGTGACCGTCAACTACATGACCAATGAAAAATTGCTGAATATCGGCCTTAAGAAACTCAAAATCATGGAAGAAGATTTAGAGAGCCTGGCAGCCGAAGATATTCATGAGCTGCTGCGTGCCTGGGAACTCAAGCATCGTCATCGTACATCTGAGTGTGTTCTTCAGCATACATTGTTCCGCAAAGAGACCCGTTGGCCGGGTTACTATTATCGCGGCGACCACATGAAGCTGGATGATGAAAACTGGCATGTGCTGACTGTTTCACGTCGTGATCCTAAAACCGGTGAATACACTTTGGAAAAAGCACCATTGTATCATCTGGTTGGTGAGGAAGAAGAGGCGATGGAAGACAAAGCCCTAGCGGAGAAAAAGAAGCAGGAAAAAAAGAGTAAGTAAATAAGCGCCAGGCGGGAGTTTTTATATAATTTCCGCCTGGCGAGAATTTGAGCGCCCGTTGAGCACATTGCGCATCGGGGTGTTTTGCGAAAGTCATGCAATACCTGTGCCCACCCATCGGGCCAAGCCCGAGGGCATGATTTTAGGGAGCATGGAGTATAACAGGGTTCTCTTATGAACATTACCGAAAAGACTGATGAGGAAATTTTGGCACTGGCCAACCCGTTGTGGGATGACCTCGTCATGAATTCTAATGCGGGAGAATATGGGGAATTTGTCAAAAATTTTTCCCAGTCTCTTGTAATGGGTCTTAACCAGGTTGAAGTTGGCAAGCAGTTTGCGCGCAGTGAATTGACCAGAAGCCTTGCTGATGATGCTGAATTTCTAGGCACCATTCGCCGCGGCGAACATGTGACAGTGCTTTATCGGCAACGCAGTACTAAGAAGCCTGGCGAATGGCTTGGCCGTCTTGTTCTTGGTTATGAACAGGATAAAGTCAAAATCTTTGGTGCATCGATATTTTAGGACCTGACGTGGATTTGAGATGAGTGACACAATCCAAAACGACAAATTTGTCGAGTTGACCTACGAGGTTACTGAACAAAATTCGGGCCATGTGCTCAGCACTGTCGAGTTCCCGCTCGGCTATATTCACGGCCATAATGAAATTCTGGCCCCGAGCGTACATGCGCAGCTGGAAGGCAAGGTCGAGGGCGATGTCATTGAGGTGCCGATTGATTGCGATCAGATTTATGGTCCGCGTGATGAAACGCTGGTTATTTCTGATGCAATAGAAAATGTGCCTGAGGAATATCGGAAGGTTGGCACGTCGATTATTATGGAAAATGAAAGTGGCGGAACCCGGAGCTTTACGGTAACGCATGTGGATGATAAAATGCTGACCATTGATGGTAATAATCCGCTTTGTGGCAAGCAGGTTATATTCACGCTAAAAATATTGAAAGTGCGTGATGCAACCAGCGAAGAGATGGAATTTGGCGGTGAAATAACCGCAAAACCGGATATTGATGACAAGCTGATGATGCCGGTTTGATTTGTAATAATGCCCTGGAAAGACGATGTTTTTTCAAGGTTTAGAAATAGGAATTTAAAGCCTGAATGGTTTTTAGCTGTAGATGTTTGTGGCGGCTGTCCAGGTTGTTCAATAAGAGGTGAATTATGAGTGAGGCTAAAAGTACCCGACCTAAAGTTCCAGAAGGCAAGTCGCGCTATCTGGTAACCCGCCAAATGAAACCCAATAAAAAGGGTTTTGTCGGATATGAAACCATCTGGGAACCCTTCCAGAAGGAAGCAAAATATACCACTCCAAAAAAACCGTAAGGTTTTAGTGGTTGCTATAAAACGGCTGTGTGTACTTGGCTTGTAGGCTTGGCTCACGGGTAAGCCGTGAGGCTATGACCTAGGCGGGCCGATACATTCCTCAAGTTGGATATTTGCGAATATTCGTTACAAAGGCCCCCATTGGGGGCCTTTAATGCTATTTAGCCGCGATGGAATTTGAAAATGAGTGACAATGATCTCAAAAACCTGACGGAAAGATTGATCCAGTTTCGTGATGAGCGAAATTGGGCGCAATTTCATTCGCTGAAAGATTTGATTATATCGCTCAATCTGGAGGCGGGCGAATTGCTCGAGCTTACCCAGTGGAAAGATGGGCCAAGTTTTGAAGCTTCAGTTGCAGGCGGTCAGGCGCGTCAGGATTTAGAAGAAGAATGCGCCGATGTGTTGCTTTATTTGCTTTTGGTCGCAGAAAAATCCGGTATTGATCTGCTAAAAGTTGCCGCTGAGAAGATTGACAAAAACGCCAAAAAATACCCGGTCGACAAGGCCCGCGACAATGCAAAGAAATATACGCAGCTGTAAGTGGATTTATTATAAAGCAAAAAAGCGGCACATGTAGATTACAAATGCCGCTTTGTTTTTGTTGAATGTGAAACAGATTAAATCGCGTCTACGACTTTTTTCAGCATGCCCTGCACTTCGGTGGCAATGCCGCCAAGAGCTTCATTCTCAACAGCCTGCATGGATGCCATCGGGTCAACGGCGGAAACTTCCACTTTGCCGTCTTCGTGCTGCTGAACGATTACATTACAGGGCAGCATGGTGCCGATATAGCCTTCGGCCTGTAGCGCCTTATGGGCAAAGCCCGGATTGCAGGCGCCAAGAATTACATAGGGGCGGAAGTCCACATCGATTTTGGCCTTCAATGTGGCCTGCACGTCGATAGTGGTGAGTACGCCAAAACCGTTTTCCTGCAGCACTTCCATTGTGCGCTCAACGGTTTCGTCAAAATCTCCAGATACAAATTTTGAAAAGTGATAGGTCATTGTCGTCTCCTTGATTGTTGCCGGGATTGTTGCCGGGATTGTTGCCGGAATTGTTACAGACTGTTGTAATATTCGCGCAAGATTGCGACCACTTCTGGCCGTGAGAATTCTTTAGGAATTTCAGCCCCGGTAGAAAGCATCTCGCGTTGCTGGGTTCCGGAAATTGAAATTTGATCCGCCTTATCATGCGGGCAGGTTTTTGCTGTAGCCATGCCATCGCACTTCTTGCAGAAAAACGTAATATCGATCTTCAAGGCCTCGGTTACAAGGCTTCCTTCAGGGATTTCATCAAAAATGTGATGCGCATCAAACGGGCCGTAATAATCGCCAACACCGGCGTGGTCGCGGCCAACAATCAGGTGCGAACAGCCGAAGTTCTGCCTGATCAGCGCATGAAACAGTGCTTCGCGCGGGCCGGCATAGCGCATTTCAATCGGGTAGCCGGCCTGTATAACGGTGCCTTCAACAAAGTAATTGTCGATCATCGCCTGAATGGCATCGGTGCGCACTTCAGCGGGAATGTCGCCCGGCTTCAAGGCACCCAGAACCTGATGAATAAACACGCCGTCGGTGACTTCCACGGCAATCTTTGCCAGATATTCGTGGCTTCTGTGCATGGGGTTGCGGGTTTGGAAGGCGGCAGCGCGGGCCCAGCCTTTTTTAATGAACTCGGCGCGTGATTGTTCCGGGGTTAAGTAGAGGCTTGCATATTTTTCAGGGTATTCACCTTCGGATAACGCCTTAACCGAGCCACCAAGGTTTACATCGGCCTGCGCCATGACTTTTTGTACGCCGGGATGCGCCTCATCGTCGGTTTTATAAACCGCGCGGCACTCATGGCCCTTATCAATGGT
>JALSIJ010000241.1 GCA_026981655.1 Rhizobiaceae bacterium
GCAATGTTGGCATAATCGTTCCTTTCTAATGTTGTTTTTCTGCAAGATAATCGCGCCATAATTGCTTGGCTTTGGCGATATCCGCACTCTGACGCTTTTTTGTGCCGCCATAGAGCAAAATTACAAGACGATCACCTTCGCGGCCCAGATAAATCCGGTAGCCTTCACCAAACGAGATTTTGATTTCTGAAACACCGCCGCCAACAGATTTAAGGCCTCCTGTGTTTCCGTCTTCCAGTTTTCCGAATGCCACCAAAATGCGTTTTCGGGCATGTCGGTCAACACGAGCAAACCATTTTTCAAATGGCCGATCCCCTGTGGCTGTTTCGTAAACATCTATTTCTATCATCTGACTTAACGGTATCATATATGATACCATTCGGCAAGAATTTTTTGTTCTGTAGCGTTGAAATATTACGGCGGGTTATATCAGTGTTCAGAAAATTTATGGAAGATTGAGTGAAAGCAAATACTAATTTTGCGCGGTGTTTTTGAGTAATCTATCAAATTCATGTTCGTGAATCATCATTTCATGCAACTTATCTGATATCGTCATACCATATGCATTTGGATGCATTCTTTCCGATAAAAAGTATAGAAATATGTTTTCAAAGCCTTCAGCTTCTACTTTCGCAATATGTTCATTAACTCTTTTTCCGGAGTTTTCTTTGGAAATTACTACTATATGGTATTTCAATTTTTTAGAGAAATACCCTTCCATTTCATCTTTCGTATCTCCTTGCTTGAATCTTGTTTTAGTTCCTTTTACTTCACCAATTGTGGAATCCCATTTCTTACAAAAATCCAGAATTCCATCACGATTCCACCCTAAGTCGGTTTTAACATCAACAAGATGAGCAATTTTTCCACCACTTTCTTGGATTACAATATCTGGGTACTTTGGCTTTGAACCCTCAAATCGCATCGGCTGATCTGTGTAAAAAGTACAGTTTCTATGAATATTTAATGCAAGAAAAAATGCTGTTAAATCCTCTAGATCGCTAGATATGGACGAGCTCCGGCCCCGTCTGATTCTTGGATTATAAAACTTTGGCTTGCGCGAATTATGATACAATTCAATGACTTTACCAAAATACTCTTTTGGTGACATATGATATTTCATCAGATCACTTTATTCGCGGCCCGGTATTCATCGCGCAGGTCATCAATGCAAGTCAGTTTTTTGCCCTGTTTGACATACCAGAAGGTCCAGCCATTGCAGGCATCAAGCCCTTGCACTTTTGCGCCCATCCGGTGAATGGAGGCGCTCTCGCCCTCACGCTCAAGCGAGCCATCGATGCGCACTTTTGCCTGCCAGCGCGATTTTTTGTCAACCAGTATTGCGCCGGGCTTAATCAACCCCGCCTCCAGCAGTGAACCAAAGGCGACGCGCGGTAAAGCCCGTTTTCCTTCAGTCACTTGCAGAATATTGTTACCTAAGGGAATCACCTTCTCAATACGAGCCGATGCCGCATCAATATAATCCTGTTCGCGTTCAATGCCGACGAAATTTCGCCCCAGCCTTTTGGCAACAGCGCCTGTTGTGCCGGTGCCAAAAAACGGATCAAGCACCACATCACCGGGCTTTGTTGATGACAATATTACCCGCTGCAACAATGCTTCTGGCTTTTGGGTCGGGTGCACTTTTGTACCCTCTTGGTCTTTTAGCCGCTCACCACCATTGCAGATGGGAAACAGCCAATCGGAGCGCATTTGCACATCGTCATTGGCCATTTTCATGGCATCATAATTGAAAGTATATTGCTTGGCGTCCTGATCGCGCGATGCCCAGATCATGGTCTCGTGGGCATTGGTAAAACGTCGGCCGCGAAAATTCGGCATCGGATTGCTTTTGCGCCAGATGACATCATTGAGAATCCAGAACCCGTGATCCTGCAACACCGTGCCGACGCGAAAAATATTATGGTAAGAACCAATCACCCAGATTGTGCCATTGGGTTTCAAAACCCTTCGCACGGCCAAAAGCCAGGCGCGGGTGAAATCATCATAGGCTTTGAATGTATCAAACTGATCCCAGTGGTCATCGCAGGCATCGACCCTGGACTGGTCAGGGCGATGCAATTCACCATCCAGCTGCAGATTGTAGGGCGGATCGGCAAAAACCACATCGACCGAGTTTTTCGGCAAAGCCTCAAGCGCTGCCACGCAATCACCCTTGATGATGGAATTCATCCATTTGGGGGAATATTTAGGGGATTGTTTTTTAGGGGCTAAAGATAATTCAGCCAGATTCAATAAACGCATGTCACACCAGTCGAGTACACAGAACTAATCTCAGCCGCTATGGTTACCGAACAGGGTGAACAATTGCTTAAGAGGCGACAGGGTTTCTTTTGCCGATCCGATTTTTCTTATTCAATTGCCATGGGGCGCAGAATCTCATATAGCCGCGTCTTTCTGCAACAGCTTTCATATGCGAGAATTCCATGGCCGAAATTAAACTGGTAATTTTTGACTGCGACGGTGTTTTGATCGATTCAGAAATCATCGCAATGCGGGTTGAAATAGAGTTGCTCAGGGAACATGGCTACGAATGCGAGGAAAGCGAACATATCCGCCGTTATACGGGGCTCAACTTCAGCCAGACGATCAAGTTGATTGAAGAGGAAAGCGGGCGCTATTTTCCTGATGATCTGGATGAAAAGGTTCAAAAGGAAATTGATAGCAGGCTTTGGCGTAATGTGGTGGCGCTGCCGGGGGCTGGCAATGTGTTGGATCAGCTTGATCAGCCGCGATGCATTTGCTCCAATTCCGGCGATGAGCGTTTGAAATTGTCACTCACCAAGGTCGAGCTTTGGGACCGGTTTCGTCCTTACGTTTTTTCAGCCCAGTCCTTACCGGATATTGCGGCCAAACCGGCCCCGGATATTTTTCTGCATGCGGCGCGTGAGTTTGAAGTTGAGCCGCACGAATGTGTGGTCATTGAAGATTCAAGCCACGGGGTTGAAGGGGCCGCTGCCGCTGGAATGCGGGTAATCGGCTATGTTGGCGCTAGCCACACCTATCCCGAACATAGCGACCAGCTTTTGGATGCGGGCGCAGAAACCATCATCAAAAACCTTGGCGAAATACCCAAAATTGTTGCGGCTTTCGCCGAATGGGACGGTTTACGGGGTTAATTCTAAAGTGTGTCCGTCTTTGACGGAATCACTCTATTTTCTTTCGCTCACGGCCACTTGATGCTACGCACCAGCCTTCGCGGGAGCGATGCATTCGCATCGGGCTGCTCTTCGCAGCCTGACTGCTTCCATGTAAACATGACGTAGTCTAAGGCGTTTTATAAGGCCCCTCGTCAAAGCCTACATGCACCCGCACATTACGGCTGGTCGGTGCCAGGAATGACACTTGATCATCAACAAATACGAACTTGCCGCTGGCGGTACCTGCTGCAACATTTCCATCAAATCTATGCAATTTGGAATAAACCAGTTCGCCCTGAGACTTAATCGCAATACGCAATGGCAACTTGAATGCCCCCGGTTTGCCGGATGGTCCAGTAATAATGCGACCGGAAACGCCAATATTCATGCGCAATTGCCCCTGTTCATATGTGCAGCTTCGAGAAACGCGGACAATGCTTGCCTGATAGCGCAGCTCATCAGGGTTATCGCGTTTCTTCTTATTGCGATAAATGCGGTAAATGGCTGTCCCCTCGCGCAAGGTCACCGTTGGGCAATAATCGGTCATTGCGCCGCGCACATTGGCAAGCCTTGTATTCTGCGTTGGATTTTCAGGGTCATTGAATGATGCATTCGGATCCGGCTTGGTCGCACTGCCAAGCACGCCATCATCCCCAGTTGTGGTACACCCCGCAAGCAGCCCCACCAAAATCAGCGCGCCCGGCTTTAAAAAATCTGTTTTTTGCATTGAAATCTGCTGCACTTTTCTAACTCGTTTATCACATCCCTTTTTACTCTATAGCAGCCCGCAATTTGATTTGCGAGATAGTAATGACATCAACTCTTGCTCATTTTGAAGCATAAGACTAAGTTGCCGCCGTTCCAGTTCATATTCCCTATCCCTCGCGAGAAAAAAATTGAACTTTATCAGCACCCGTGGCGATGCGCCAAAACTCGGATTTAGCGATGCAATGCTTGCAGGCCTTGCCAGCGACGGTGGGTTATATATTCCTGAAATATGGCCACAAATAAGCCCCGACACGATTAAATCTCTTGCCGGCAAACCTTATGTGGAAGTGGCCAAAACTATTTTGGCCCCCTTTATTGATGGTGAAATCAGCGAGCAGGATTTCCATTCGATGATAGATGAGGCTTATGCAACATTTCATCACCCGGCGGTCACGCCGATGGTTCAGCTTGGCTCGAATGAATGGATATTGGAGCTTTTTCAGGGCCCCACTATGGCCTTTAAAGATGTGGCCATGCAATTGCTGGGGCGGATGATGGACCATGCGCTGAACGAGCGCGGCAACAAAGCCACCATCGTTGTGGCAACGTCTGGCGATACGGGCGGGGCTGCGGCTGAAGCCTTTCGCGGACGCGATAATGTTGATCTGTTTATCCTGTTTCCTGAGGGCAAGGTTTCGCCGGTTCAACAACGGCAGATGACCACCGTTAATGCGGCCAATGTGCATGCGCTGGCAGTCAAAGGAAACTTTGATGATTGTCAGGCCCAGGTAAAGGCGATGTTTAACCACCACCAGTTTCGTGATCGGGTGGCCCTTTCCGGGGTAAACTCGATCAATTGGGGCCGGATCATGGCGCAGGTGGTCTATTATTTTGTTGCGGCTTCCGCGCTTGGATCACCAAACCGCAAAGTTTCTTTCACCGTGCCTACCGGCAATTTTGGCGATATTTTTGCGGGCTACGCGGCCAAGAAAATGGGTCTGCCGATTGAAGATTTGATCATCGCCACCAACAAGAATGATATTTTGGCCAGAACGCTTGAAACCGGGCGTTATGAGGTCACCGGTGTTTCCGCCACCACCTCACCCAGCATGGATATTCAGGTATCATCAAATTTTGAACGCTTGCTGTTTGAAGCGCTTGGACGGGATGCCGAACAGGTAAAGCGCTCTATGTCGGGCTTATCGCAATCGGGCTCGTTTACGATTGCAGATCAAGCGCTTGGCGCAATTCGTTCAGAATTTTCAGCCGGTCGTTTTGGTGAAGACCAATGCCGTGACCTGATCAAATCCACCTACGAAGAAACCGGCTATCTGCTCGACCCGCATACGGCAATTGCATTTGGTGTGGCACGAGATAAAGTGAAGCCATCGGCGCCAATGATCACACTTTCAACCGCGCACCCGGCCAAATTTCCCGATGCAATAAATGCAGCCGTTGGCTTTTTGCCCAAGCTGCCGGGCTGGCAGGGCGACCTTATGAGCCGCGGCGAAAATTTCAAAGTGATTGACAATGACCTTGAAGCCATTGAAAAACACATTGAAGCTCTCTCCAGAGCCACAAAATATGCCCAGGGCCAAAATTAGCATGTCAGTAAATGTATCAGTGCTGTCCAATGGAATGACCATTGTTACAGAATCCATGCCACATCTTGAAAGCGCCGCACTCGGCGTTTGGGTCAAGGCGGGCGCAAGGGACGAAACAGACAATGAGCACGGCATCGCGCATTTTCTGGAGCATATGGCCTTTAAGGGCACGGCCCGGCGAACGGCGCGGCAGATTGCCGAAGAGATCGAAAATGTCGGCGGCGATGTTAATGCCGCCACCAGCGTTGAAACCACTGCCTTTTATGCACGCATATTGAAAAACGATGTGCCACTGGCGATCGATATTCTCTCCGATATTTTGCTGAACTCGGTTTTCGACCCGGCAGAACTAAAGCGCGAGCAGCATGTGATTTTGCAGGAAATCGGCGCAGCAATGGATTCGCCCGAGGATCTGGTGTTTGATCATTTTCAGGAAACCGTGTTTTCCAACCAGCCAATCGGCAGGCCAATTCTTGGTACACCGGAAACGGTAAAAGGCTTTACCGCCGATGATCTGGAGAAATATTTGTCGTCACAATATCACGCCCCAAATATGGTGCTTTCAGCCGCTGGCAATGTCGACCATGACGCAATTGTCAAACTTTGCGAGCAGCGATTTTCTACGTTCAGCAAGGAAAAAGTGGCCGAACCGGTTGCAGGTTTTTATACCGGAGGTGAATACCGCAATAAGCGCGCGCAAATGGAAGCGCAGATTATTATCGGCTTTGAGGGCCGCGCCTACCATGTGCGCGACTATTATGCATCGCAATTTCTCGCAACCCTTTTGGGTGGCGGCATGTCATCCAGACTGTTTCAGGAAGTTCGCGAAAAACGCGGGTTGTGCTATTCTATCCACGCATTCCATTGGGGCTTTTCTGATACCGGTGTATTTGGCATTCATGCGGCCACCGGTGAAGAGGATATTCAAGAACTCATGCCGGTTATTGTTGAGCAATTGCAAAATGTTGGAAACAAAATTGAGCAAGGCGAAGTTGACCGTGCCCGGGCTCAAATTAGTGCCGGACTGCTGATGAGCCTTGAAAGCCCTGCAGCGCGGGCCGGTCAGATTGCCCGTCAGGTATTGCTGTTTGGTCGCCCGATCCCGAATGAAGAATTGATGGAACGCCTAAGCGCCATTACCCCGAACCGTCTGGCAGATTTGGCCCAGCGGTTGTTCACCGGCTCCGCTCCAACGCTTGCGGCCATTGGGCCGGTTGAGAACCTTATGCGACAAAGTGAGCTTGGTGAGCGATTTGATATTTCTCCAACTTTTGCCGCGCAATAAAACAGGGCTGACCGGATGCGATTGCTGAAATTCCAATCCGTATTTGAAATTCCGGTAGAATTGGCTGTCGATGATATTGAACTGCGCACGCCGATCGTCGATGATTTTGAGGATTGGTTGGCATTACGGACTGCAAGCGCCGAATTCCTGCAGCCCTGGGAACCGACCTGGGACCCGGCCGATACGCGCCGCAGTACTTTTCGCCAACGCATCAAGCGCTATCATGCTGATTTGAAAAGCGGCAAATCTATCAGCCTTTTCATATTCATCGACAATGACAAACACCCCGCGGCTGCAAAAATACTTGTCGGCGGCATTACAATTGCCAATATAAGGCGCGGTGTTTCGCAGTCCTGCACCATTGGGTACTGGATGGGCGAGGCCTATGCTGGCCGGGGCATCATGGGAAAAACAGTTCGAAGGATAATCCCCTATATATTTGATGATCTGAAACTGCATCGAATTGAAGCAGCGGCAATTGAAACCAATGCCCCTTCAATATCACTATTGAACAAATGCGGCTTTAAATTTGAAGGTAAAGTGCGCAAATATCTCAAAATTCATGGCAAGTGGCAGGACCACCGGCTGTACTCATTTCTATCGGATGACCCACGGCCAACCGAAGGTGTATCAACAGGTTCAAAATAAAAATTGCACTGCCTCGAATTGGCCAATCTGCTATGAGAGCAGGTGCAATATCTGCAGAAAGTTCAATTGCCCCATGGGAGCCAATTCAATAATCCATTGATAAAACTGCCTTGTTAATGTGGCGGCCGTTGAGTAATGACAGAAGATAATAATTTAGTTACTGGAAAGAATGCCATTTTGGGCCTGAATAAAATCATTTCAAAAACACTTGTCGGTTGGCTTTTTCTGCTGGTATTTACCATCGGAGGGATCCAGGTTACCAATGCGCTGGAGCCGGTGGAAATCTCGCGGGATTCACTGGCGGTTGATTTAACCGGTATTGTTGAATTCTACCCCAATGTTGGCTCAAAAATTACTGTAAAAACCGCCGCCGGTGCCGATGGCATTGTACGCCGCATCGAGGTGCGGGCGAAAGGCGAAAAGCCCAATCAGGACTGGGCGGTATTTTCGCTAGCCAATACAACAGATGAACAGATAAACCGGCTGATCGTTGCCCGACATTTTCGCCTGTCAAACTCTGGTTTCCTTTGGCCGGATATGGGCTCCCCCCGTATAGCTTCGATTACCCCAAGCGAAGGCTTTTCGCTCGATCGGCAGCCCAGCGATAATTCAGACATCTTCCTTTTAACCCTCGATCCGGGCTCGGTTATTACTTTTGTAGTGGAACTGCATACCGAAAAGCTTCCACAGCTAACCTTGTGGGAGCCCAATGCCTATAAGGATACGGAAAACAGCTATACGCTCTATCGCGGTATTGTGCTTGGCATTTCAGGATTGCTGGCAATGTTTTTGACCATCTTGTTTGTGGTCAAAGGCTCCTCAATGTTTCCCGCGACTGCGGCACTTGCGTGGTCAGTGCTTGCCTATATCTGCGTTGATTTCGGCTTTCTCAACAAGCTTATTTCAATCACCCCCGGTGATGGACAGGAATGGCGGGCGGGTGCAGAGGTATTTTTATCCGCCACTATAGTGGTATTTCTATACGCTTATCTGCATCTCAATCGCTGGCATGCGCGCTATAGCTATTTGGTCGTTGCCTGGTTATTGGGTCTGGTAATTCTGTTTGGTGTCGCAATCGTCAATCCGCCGATTGCTGCCGGTATTGCGCGTATGTCGTTTGCCGCGACCGCTATATTCGGTATGCTTCTCATTTTGTATTTGAGTCTCCGTAAATTTGACCGGGCGATTCTTTTGATCCCCACATGGATATTGATCATGATCTGGCTGCTTGGCGGCTGGCTCACCGTTTCAGGTCAATTGGTCAACGACATCATTCAACCGGCGCTTGGCGGTGGGTTGGTGCTGATTGTATTGCTGATTTCCTTCACAATTATCCAACATGCCTTTGCCGGCGGCGCTTTGGCGCAAGGCCTCGTAAGCGATACTGAACGTCAGGCGCTGGCGCTCACCGGGTCTGGCGATATTGTCTGGGACTGGAATGTGGAGACCGACAATATTTATACCGGGCCAGAAGCTGCTGCCATTCTTGGGGTGAGCGAAAACGATTTGAACGGC
>JALSIJ010000242.1 GCA_026981655.1 Rhizobiaceae bacterium
TCGTGAAACAGTATCACCGGCAGCACTGCAACAGCCCTAAGTCCGTCTATCTCTCTACGATAATTCATTGAACTGACTTATCCTCCCCCACTTAAGAAATTCTCCAACGCACGGGCGAAGGTATCATCAACATGTTCCTGATAAAAATTAGAGTAGCCTCAGAAAATTGGAACAATTGCCAGCAGTATTTAAACATCAATTTGTATGAATATCTTTCTATAGTTTCTTGCGCAAAACAAAAGCGAATGTCTCGGCCCCATCCTTGCCAAGTGCCAGATAACTTAATCCTTGCCATAACCGCCAAATCAAAAAGGCGGGTGTAAAAATTTTGAAATAAGAACTGATCCAGAACAGATGGCGTTTTTCTATTTCTAGGCCGTTTTTGTCAGCCAGCATTTCTATCTGGCTTGGTGTGCAGTGATCATAATATGCTTCAAACCCGTCATGACCTTCGGCTTTGCTTGGAAATAACGAGAATAGGATTTTTTGTTTTACACTTTCGGGCAGCAGCAGGTTAAGACGCGCAAAAACCGCATTGCGCGATGGTGCAAATATAAATGCCCTGCCTCCCGGTTTCAGTGTCGATGCAATTGCTTTAATTGTACCAGGTGTATCAGGCACATGCTCAAGCAATGCCTGACCGACAACCAAATCCGCATCCTCAGAACCTTCAAAAACACACAAATCTGCCACGATGATATGATCGTAATTACCCACCGGCGCGCCATTCAGTTCCTCGGCACTAATATCCAGTCCGGTGAGCGTGATGTTATGCTGCTCTTTGGTCTGGCGATCTATGCACGGTTGGGAACCACCTCCAAAGTCGTAAATAACGATGTCTTTTTGGATAGCCATTGGCAATATCACTGAAAGAAAATACTTGTTACCATCCTCCCGCAATCGGGTGGGTAGGGCTGAATCAAGGAAATTTGACAGGGTAATGTTAGCATTTAAAAATGATCTCAATACGTTCATTAATAATCCCCGGAGCACTCTTCACGTTAGGTTTGCGATTTCAATAACCAAATTGAATAAATTTTCTAATATCAGCCATTCTTGAGCTTCTCAACGTACCAGTCCAAGGCCTCACGGAGGCCCTTATCAAAATAGTGACTGGGGGAATAGCCAAGCCGCTGTTTGGCCTTTGATATATCGGCCATAGAATGGAGAACATCGCCGGCACGAAAATCGCGATGAACAGGTTTAACATCTCCAAGACGAACCTGGTGCTCCATCAGCTCTCGGCGCAGGATTTCGAACAGATCGTTGAGACTTGTTCGCTCGCCAATGGCAACATTATAAATTTGATTTACAGCGTTTGCATTTTCAGTGGCTGCCGCCAGCAGATTAGCTTGAATGGCGTTCTTGACATAGCAATAATCGCGGCTGGTTGTACCATCACCGTTTATGAAAACCTCATCTCCTTTGATCATTGCCGCGATCCATTTTGGAATAACGGCTGCATAAGCCCCATCTGGATCCTGGCGTTTGCCAAAGATATTAAAATAGCGCAGGCCAATGGAAGACAGGGAATAGGTGTGAGCAAATACATCTGCGTACAATTCATTAACATATTTTGTCACGGCATAGGGTGAAAGCGGATTACCAATGTTGTCTTCTACTTGCGGCAGGCCGGCATGGTCACCATAAGTGGAACTGCTGGCCGCATAAACAAACCGTTTAACATGTGCATCACGCGCGGCAACTAGCATGTTCAAAAAACCATTGATATTGGTCTGGTTGGTGGTTATCGGGTCTTCAATCGAATGTGGAACGCTTCCAAGAGCCGCCTGATGCAGAACATAATCTACTGATTTTGAGATAGTGTTGCTGTTTGCATCCGGCGACGGGTACTTCATCGCCCGATGGCAAGTGTCGAGATCCCTTATGTCACCTTCAATGAAATGAAATCGCTGCCACTGAGTTGGTGTAGCGTTTTGTTTA
Source organism: Rhizobiaceae bacterium (assembly GCA_026981655.1). GTDB lineage: Bacteria > Pseudomonadota > Alphaproteobacteria > Rhizobiales > Rhizobiaceae > SZUA-100. The sequence continues at coordinate 1,945 of JALSIJ010000242.1, forward strand.
ACCTCTTCGAGATTATGTCTGTATCCTGTTACGAAGCTGTCCAGCCCCACGACTGTTTGATCAAGCGCCAGCAGCGTTTCCAGCAAATTACTACCTATAAAACCCGCAACACCGGTTATCAGCCAACTTTTAGGCTCGGCAACAAGTTGTTTCTGTAAACTGTCATAGGTGTTCATATTCTATCCGCATCCACTTCTGTGGTCTTGAATGGTTATAACCGACCATCGGTTTCGTGTTTGGGAAACAAGCCTTTGACATCGTAAATAACAACATCATCCTTACCAAATGCCCTGATACCGGAAATTCCAAGATCAAAAAATTCCTGGTGACCGACGGCCAGTATTATTCCATCATATTGGTTTGCCTCTGGTAATCCGGTAAGGCAATTAACCCCGTATTCCCGCAGCGCTTCCTGATGGTCCACCCATGGATCATAGACATCAATTTTTGCATTAAATTCCTGCAAAACTTTAATGACGTCGATTACCTTTGAGTTTCGTAAGTCCGGGCAATTTTCCTTGAATGCCAGCCCCATCAATAAAATTCGGCTCTCGACCACCGGCATGCCTTTTTTCATCATCAGCCGTGAGACTTCGTTGGCAACGAATGAACCCATTCCATCATTGATACGCCGCCCGGCCAAAATGACTTCAGGATGATATCCAAATTCTACAGCCAGCGGAAAACCTACATATCCAAGACCAATCACCGCTATTTTCTTTTCACTCAAATTTTCGGGCATCTAAATTCCGAAAATAAATACGTTATCAGCACTGAGTTTCCTTAATTTTCTTAAAGTGAAATTATAAGAAGAGAATCAAAACACTCAACCAATTTCTTCGACCGAATAAAGAATGTTGATGGAGAGGGGTGGGACTATAACATCAATTAGACAATATCAAATTAGCGACGTAAAAACCCGTAGTTCCGGCTTTTTGGAGACACTTTAAAGCACTTAGGTCTACATATTGCCTTTGTAAAAATGCTTCCCTTCAATAAATTCGGGTGCAGTGTTTGTCCCTGCTGATTATATAGACCATGTATCAAGTGACTTTGGATAATGATATATCAATATATGGAGTTGTTTTACAACTGAAATCAAGGGGTCCTTACCCTAGATCAGTTGCTTCAATATTAGATAATCAAGCACCTGTTTTGACAATGCTTCGGGCGGCTCTTTGCCGCCATTCAGAATGATTTCTGCCTGTTCTGGAACTTCATAGGGGGAATCCAAGCCGGTAAAGTTTTTTATTTCACCTCTGCGGGCCTTTTCATAAAGGCCTTTTGGGTCTCGTTTTTCGCAAATCTCCAATGGCGTATTTACGTATATTTCGCTGAATTCACCGTCTTTAAAGAGACTTCGTGCCATACGGCGCTCTGTAGTGAAAGGCGAAATAAACGAAATAATTACGATCAAGCCCGCATCAACAAACAGTCGGGCGGTCTCTGAAATCCTTCGGATATTTTCGACCCGGTCTGCATCGGTAAATCCAAGGTCCCGACACAGACCATGACGAACATTATCACCGTCAAGCAGATAGGTGTGATGGCCCCGCGCGTGGAGTTTCTTCTCAAGCAAGCTGGCAATCGTAGATTTACCGGAGCCAGAAAGGCCGGTAAACCAAAGCACATGCGGTTTCTGTTGTTTGGCAATCGCACGAGCCACTTGACCAATCTCGACTTCCTGCCAGCGGATATTGGTTGCGCGTCTTAAGCCAAATTGTATGAGGCCAATAGCAACCTGCTCACCAGTTCGGCTGTCATTTAAAATGAATTTACCCAACTTATCATCATAGCTGGCTGGTGCGTAATCAATAGATTGGTCGAGTTCGATATTGCAATAACCAATATCAAGCTGTTTTAATGTGGCGGCCGCAATTTGTCTTTTGTTATTTGGCTCAAGCCGATATTTAAGTGAACTCACCGAGCAGATTGTTGTGGCGTTTGGGGAAATGAATTCATAAGTCCGACCCGGCAGTAAAGGTTCTTTTCCTTGCCAAACCAGATATACCGAAAATTGATCTGAGTGCCATTCCTGCTCTTTAATGTCATCCTGCTTGGAATGATCGCGGATTTCGAGCGCTGCGATTTCAACGAGTTGTTCGGCATTCAAGCGATCCATTATAATTCCCCGGCTGTATTGTGGCGCAGACCAAATGCGATAAATTCTGAGTTAAGAAATTTTTTGTCAGACTTACCGTAACCTAGCAGCTGGCCATTTGGTGTTTCAACCCGGCCACCGGCTGCGAGCAATATTGCATGGCCAGCAGCAGTGTCCCATTCCATTGTTGGTGCAAAACGCGGGTAGAGATCCGCAACACCTTCTGCCAGTTTGCAAAATTTGAGCGATGACCCCGCACTTAATGTAGATTTAATTTGAATATCCTTCAAATATTCGGTGGTTTCATCGCTCATGTGGGACCGGCTCATGATAACATTCAGACCTTGCACATCTGGAAATGCGGCATGAATTTCTTGCAGATCAAGCGATTCAATATTGTGAAACGTATCGCTAATTCCAAGATTGGCCTTAATTGCCTGGGTGGACGAGAGTGTCACATATAGAACCGACAGGGCCGGTGCATAGATAATACCAAACACAGGAATACCATTTTCAATCAAGGCAATATTGACTGTAAATTCATCATTCTTTTGAATGAATTCTTTGGTGCCATCAAGCGGATCAACCAAAAAGAAACGATCACCAACATCAGGGATATTACCGCCGCTTGCGGCCTCTTCTGCTACCACAGGTACGTTTGGAATATGCAGTTTTAAATCGTCGAGAATAATATCTTCAGCGTGTTGATCTGCTTTGGTAACGGGACTTGAATCAGATTTAAAGTTCACATCAAATTCACGATCATAAACTTTCATTATCGCCTGTCCTGCACTTTGGCAGGTCGCAATCAGCTTTATTGCCAACGCAGACATTTCAGAATCATTCAAATTTCTATTCCTCAGAAGTACCGCACTGTCGTTGACCGCGCTAATAAATAGGGTGGTATGCTCCAATTATCTCAGCTCATTTTTTTCAGACACTTTCAATTCATCGCGTTCACTGAACAGGATGGCCAAAAGTGTTCCAAATACAATTGCAATTGCCATTGTTCTCAAAGGATAGTCGATTATAGAGTGAAGAAGTACGGCAAATAGGGAAATGCTTATATATTGAGTAAATCCAGAGCGAAACATGTTGCGGAACATTTGGATGAGAAAAAACAAAAATAATGGAATAAACATCAGTCCAAGTTCCAGCAACAATTGTAGATAATCATTGTGAGCCTGATTGGCATAAAAACGCTGTACATCCTTTGTCGCTTCATACATCGGGTAAACTAAAACAAAACTACCCAGGCCTGTTCCGGTGATAAGATGTTGCTGAATAGCTAACCAGGTCGTGGCGAATATTATCTGGCGGTAATCCCCCTCAAGAATGGATGAAGTATCAAACATCAATATTCCGACACCGGCAATGAATATTGATCCCACAAGTGCAGCAACCTTTGCCTTGTTGGGAATGCGATTGAGAAATATCCAGAGGTAAGAAAACAAGGCCAAAGATAGTGCCATTGCCATTCCTGCTCTGGAGCCTATGCTAAATTGAAATAATACAATCAGCACAACAATTAAAAAATAGACCAGAGGACGCCATGATTCAACCAGCACCCGCCATGCAACAAGCGGAATGATCATATATACAAGGCTTGAAAAGTGGTTCTCATTTGCAAATACGCCTGATGAAATATCGAATGGTAGTACGCCGGTTATTTTGATTTTGGATCCGTAGGATAATTGAATTATCCCGACCAGAAGGTTAATAGAAAAGCCCAAAAAGATAAATCTGATCAAACGTTTATGCTGCAACGTGTTCATTCTGCAAATGAACAATGACACGCCCAATACGCTAAGAGCATACAGGTTTGCTTCTAAACTTCTGGATGGTGAAATGCTCCATAACTTCCATTGAGAGATTTGTCCCGTATATTGAGGAAAACCCTTGTGGTCACCGATGGGAATAAACTGCAAAAGCAAAATGCCAATGATCAAAACCACGAGGATTCGAGAAGATGCACCCAGGCGGTTGTTGAATAAATTAACAAACCCCAAAAACACCAAAGGCAGCATGAACAATTGAAGTAAGTGGTCGCTCCACAGGCCTTGATTGGTGCCGCCACCTAAAATCAAACTGAGCAGAATTACTAGGCCTGCATAATTGAATTGGAAATTTGATACTGTATTGTCGATGGTTCAGACCCCGTCCAAACTTATCGCGATATTGTGCAACAGAAGCGTTCCCGAATATCTGTTTTTCCAGCTCTCCACAAAATTGTCATTCGATATTTTGAGCTGTTGCAGGGTGCAATTAGAAACAGGAACTTCAAATTTGATCTCTATTTGTTTTTTTTCATTATTCCCCGGTTGAAATGAGATTGCTGCCAATGGTGTGTTTTTATCACGGCATTCAATTTGAAATTTAATTGGTTTTTTGGTTTTTAAGTCCTGAGTTGAATAGGTCAGTTTCATGGTAAAGTTTGATGGGGGTAAAATTAGGCTTTGCAGAACTCTTGAAAACCGGACTGGCGAATCTAGGAACTTTATCATGAATACGTTTTCGAAATTTTCTGCCGAATTACCTTCGATGCGAATTTTGCGAATTTCAGCATTCAATCCAGCCTGATTGGGTACCTGCCAGTCAAACTGGTTGCCGGATGGTTCAAGGTCAAAATTACCATTGAACACATAACCGGAATGGCGCCTTTTCTCAGAATCGAGCGTCCCAAAAAATAGTCGATAGGCGTTCAAATAATCCTTAATCTGGATCAGCCTTTTAGTGATAAAATTGATCGACAACTGCAAGTCATCAATACCTTGCGCATGCCAGTCACGTATCAAACGTCGTGCAATTGCAATTGATCGTTGATCTCTTCTGAGGCTGAAGATGAGCCGCTGCCGTCCAGTTGAGTTTATTGAAAACAATTTGAGAGCTTCGTCATATGCACCTTTGTCGCGCAATAATTCAGGCATGTATGGCTGCACATCCACCCATTTCGCAGGCCAGCGGCGAAGAATAATATCTGCTTGCGAAACGGCCTTCACAAATTTCGCCGCTGATAAATTATAAAAGAAACGCCGTTCCAGCGCATGGATTTCAGTTGGTAATAAACTCAATGCCTGAATATAATTCTTTTGAGCGGCGCCAATATTATTCTGACGCTCGTTCGCCACACCCAACAAACTAAACAGCCTGGCATCTAGCGGGTCGTACATTATTCCCTGAATGGCCAGCTCTTTCAGATTGCTTGTTTCAACATCAATGGTTGGTTTGGAAAACTGGTCAGTTAGCTTGTAAATTCTTGCCGACGTGTTCAATGGATTTAGCGCAACTGCCAAACCAGGATTGAGCGTCGTTGTAAAATTGCTGGCTGCTGACAAAATAACAACTACGGTGATGCAGATTGCAAATAACGTCATCACCAATTGAACAACAGGCTTTTGCTTTATCATACGCCAAGATTTTTGCGCCATTGAAAATATTCGCCTGAAACTACTTTGCCATCCCTATCAACTCACACATATTACACCGCGTAAATTGTCATGTATAGGTGGAAATAAGATTGCAGGCAGTTCATCCCTGTCTGATAGGGAGCCGGGTTTTGGTCAAAATTTACTTAAGAATGGTGAGCCCGTCCGGGTTCGAACCGGAGACATCCTGATTAAAAGTCAAGCGCTCTACCAACTGAGCTACGGGCTCCTCTGACATGATGAATCACCTGTCGAGGTTGGGCGGAAAATAGGGATGTGCCCCCTTGCGGTCAAGGGCCTTGGGAGGTTTATTTTTTTCCGCCTAGTTAATTACCTGTAATCAGTAATTTATATATAAACATCAAAGGGTTTGAGTAGCAATCTATGTGAAACTTCCTGAAAATAAACCTATAGGGCCGCGTCGATTTGGTGAATTGCCAAACCTATAGACGTTGAAGTTTAATTTGAGGAGAAAATTAATGACGCGATATTGATCAGGAATGATTGCATATGCCCGTCATTGTAACGTATTTGGAAGTCAACTACATCGTTCATTACAATTACTGAATACCCAACACCCTGAGGATTAAATGGCCGGCAATATTGAACTATATTCTGCACTTTTTGCAGGCATTCTGTCCTTCGTTTCGCCGTGTGTTCTTCCTCTTGTGCCGCCATATCTTTGTTATCTCGCCGGTGTCTCGCTTGACGAACTAACCGACGATACGACGACGATAGATGCAGCCGAGCGCTCACGCGTGCAAAAACGAGTGTTTTTCAATGCGATATTGTTTGTATTGGGTTTTTCGACTGTTTTCATAAGTCTTGGTGCTGGTGCATCGACAATCGGTTCGTTTGTACGCTCCTATATCGACGTTTTAAGTACGATTGCTGGATTGGCAATTATTTTGATGGGCATGCATTTCCTGGGGGTATTGAAAATTGGAATGCTGTATCGCGAATTGCGCTTTCAAACCGGAGGTGCTGCACCTGCGGTATCTGGCGGTAATGGCGGCGGCTTTGGCTCATCGGTTGTCGGATCCAGCAGCGGTTCCTATATTATGGGCCTTGCATTTGCTTTTGGTTGGACCCCATGCATTGGGCCAATTCTTGGTGCAATTCTCGCCGTGGCCGGAACACAGGATAGTGTAGGGCAGGGCGCGTTTCTGCTTGCTGTTTATTCGTTTGGTTTGGGAATACCATTTTTACTCGCTGCCTTTTTCGTAAAGCCCTTTATGAAATTTCTCGCCCGGTTTCGCCGTCATTTGGGAATGGTCGAAAAAGCAATGGGCGTATTACTGATCATTACCGGGATTTTATTCCTCACCGGCGGCATGCAGACCATGTCTTTCTGGCTGCTGGAAAAATTCCCATTCCTTGTGGCCTACAGCTAGACTGCTTCACATTTACATGGAAGCATGTCAGGCTACAAATCGTGGCCCGGT
>JALSIJ010000243.1 GCA_026981655.1 Rhizobiaceae bacterium
AACGCGGCACCAGACCTTGAACGCGCCATAATGAAGCGTTTAGAAACAATATAGTATCTGATAAAGATGGTGTAGAATCAAAGCCAGCCAGTCAACCAAAAGGTGCTTTGTAAAGCAAAGGTATTGTCATGAAGAACATGGAAGCGGAATATGACAATTCCGGCCGAGTAGAAAATTCATCAAAACTGCTCAGTGATTATATCGAGCATGCAGGGCAGTTTCGCAGTCGCGCGGCCAAATTTGCAGACTTTGACCAGTCCTATGGCCCCAATATCCGCAACAAGCTAGATTTGTTCTGGCCCGGCACCAACGCGCCAGATAAAACCGCTCCCATCGTTATGTTCATCCACGGAGGTTACTGGCAACGCCTTGATCGCGCTGCATTCAGCCATATGGCACTGGGTCTCAATGCCAAGGGCGTAGCGGTTGCCATTCCTTCCTATACGCTCTGCCCGGATATAAATATCAGCGGTATTATTGACGAAATTCGCCGCGCCTGCATTGTTCTGTGGAAAACCTACGGCCGCAATATCACAGTTTGCGGGCATTCGGCCGGCGGCCATCTCGCCGCCTGCATGTTGGCAACCAACTGGAACAGAATTCACAATTCACTGCCAATAAACCTGGTGGAATCTGCGCTTTCCATATCTGGCGTTTTCGATTTGGCCCCACTGCTTGAAACCAGCCATAACAATGCGCTGAAACTCACCAAAGAAGAAGCCAAAACCGCAAGCCCCTATAATTGGATTATTGAACACGATTTACGCTTTGATGCCTGGGTTGGTGAAAATGAAAGTTCTGAATTTATCCGTCAATCCAGTTCACAAGCACAAAGATGGCGAATGATGGGTGCAAATACCCGCTATCATGAAATTCCAGGTGCCAATCATTTCACCGCAATTGAACCGTTAACAGATGCCAATAGCCTTATGGTGAAAAGGCTTCTTGAGCTAATGCAACCTGTGCAGGCCACGACCCTGGATAATCTGAATATACCTGCACATAACCCATTGCCTGCAGATCCACGTGCAGCAAACCAAACAACAACACCGACCGCTGCGCAAAAAACTGAAGCAAAGGCCCAGCCACCGGTTCCAAAGCCCCCTGTTACCCTGTCTCCAATTTCACCACCTCCTTCTTCACAATCAGTACAAAAACAGGAACCACCCAAGGTAATAATCCCTGAAGTGCAGGCAAAGACAATGCCACCTGAACAAGCACCTGCACCTAAGCCTGAAGTCAAATCTGAAGCTAAAGTTTCAGATTACAAACAGGCCTCCACCCCTGCATCACCGGCAGCAACTCCAACCACACCCAATCCTGCAGCAGGCGTTAAAATAGTAAAAGCTGGCATCGCCCCCAAAAAGGCAGAAGTGGTAAAGTCAGCACTTCAGAAAATAGCGCCAAAACCCCAACCTGAGGTACCAAAGGATGCGGCTCAAAATAAATCAGATGCGAAAATAAAGAAAAACGATACTCCGGCAAAGCCTGACGAGGCCAGAAAAGAACCAAAGACCGAGAATACGCCTAAGGCAGTAACAAAAACAGCCGCGCCGCACGAGGGCAAGGCTGATCCGAAGTCACAACCTAAGCAAGATACAAAAACAGAGACCAAGGCGGGGACAGCATCAAAAACACCACCTTTGCCTGAAAAAACAGCCAGACCATCGACTGAAGTAAAGCCCAAATCATCACAAGAGAATGCGCCTAAGCCAAAAACAAAAACCGCAAAAACGCCAGAGCCAAAAGTTAAAACCGAGCCAAAAACAGACGATGCCACAGAAGCCAAGCCCAATACTAAAGATCAAACCGGAAAAAACGAGACCGCAAAAACATCCAACGACCAAAATATCAGTTTTGACGGCCCGGCAAAAGACAGCGACAACCTTATTTTGATCAACAATATCAATGGCAAAATTCAAAGCAGATTGAACGAACTGGGCTTTTCGACATTCTTGCAAATTGCAGAATTAAGCCTGACTCAACAGGAGATGATTGAGGATATTTTAGGGTTTGATGGTCAAATCGAGCAAGAACACTGGATAACCCAGGCACGCCATTTGATCGCAAGAAAACAACTGGCATCTGAAAATTAATCGGCCAGATCAGGACAGCGCAGGCAAACCTGTTACCACACCTTCGCGAATGACCGCGGGATCATAAGCCTTACGGGCAAAGACTTCACGCACCATCGGTTCAAAAAACACAAGATCACGGGTTGGGTAATCAGGATCAAACGAAGCCTGGTCCCAGCGCTCGCAAAAATCAGCACAGGCGCTAAAACAGGGATGGTCTTTAAACCGGTCACGGGCATTTTCATCCCAACCATAGTGGTGGGCATAATAGATCATCTGAAAAATCCCATGATGTTCCACCACCCAGGTCACTTCCTGGCGAACAAAAGGTCGAATAACTTCGGCTGAAAACCTGTCATGATTTTGCGGCGCCAACCCATCACCAATATCATGCAACAGGGCGCCGACAACCCAGTCAATATCCGCGTTGTCATTAAAGGCACGTGTTGCAGATTGCAGACCATGATGAAGTCGGGTAATCTTATAGCCGGTGATCGTATCGTCACCCTGCTTTTGCATCTCTGCCAATATGCGATCGGCGGTGAGTTTTTGAAAATCTCTTTCATGCTCTGCGAGCAAAAGATATTCTTCCCTGCGACCATCCTTCATCTGGGTAAAATCAACAGTTTTCATCAATTTCCTCTGAAGTTTGACTAATTAGGCATTAATCCGATGGCACTAATGAAAAGTCGCCAGTTTCTGGATTTAACACCCATAATTCGCCATTAGCAATATCAAACCACGCCCCATGAAGACGCAACTTCTCGCGCTCTTCCAAAATGGATACACATGGAAAGGTGCGTAGATTCTCTATCGAATAACGAATTGAAAGACGTTCAAGCGCCGTTTGCCGTTCTGCCCCCGTCATATTATCGTTATCGGCGATCTGCTGCGCTGCCGGGCCAAGCAGTTCCATCCATTTGCCAATGAAATCACCTGGAGATAGCGGCTTTCCTGCCGGGTTCAGTGCTGCCTGAATACCGCCACAACGCCCGTGACCAAGCACTACAATATCCTTTATCTTGAGGCTTTGCACCGCAAATTCAAGAGCCGCCGATGTGCCATGATATTCGCCATCCGGCATATAGGGCGGCACGATATTGGCAACATTTCGCACCACAAACATTTCGCCGGGTGCGGAATTGAAAATGATTTCAGGTGCAGCACGAGAATCGCAACAGGCAATCATCATGCATTGCGGGGTCTGCCCCTGCTCGGCCAGTTTATGATAGCGCTCGCGTTCGTCGGCAAATTTCTGTTGCTTGAACGCCTGGTATCCGTTGATCAGTTCTGAAGGAAATGTGTTCATAGATTTGCATGTATGGGCAGGCAATTGAAATAACAATACTGAAAATGCATTTCTTACGCCTTAGGGGGTTTTTCGGGCCTTTTTTTTGCCCTTGTTGCGCAGAACATGGGCATAGGTCTGATCATAGAGCGCAGAATCCCGAAATTCAGCCGACCCGGAAATCTGGGCAAAGACCGGCCCAACCATAATCAAAGCCGTTCGGGTGATTTTTTCAGCCCGCGCCGCTTCTTTCATTTCAGCCAATGTGGTCAAAATATATTTCTCATCCGGCCAGGTGGCGCGAAAGGCAATGACCACCGGGCAATCATCACCGTAATAGGGTTCCAACGCCTTGTGAACATAGGCAAGATTTCGTACTGAAAGGTGGATAGCAAGCGTTGCCCCTGATTTCCCCAAAACCTCCAGCTGCTCACCTTCCGGCATGGAAGATGCCTTCATGCCGGTACGGGTGATAATGATGGTCTGGGCGATTTCCGGCAGGGTCAATTCGCATTTCAGCTGGGCAGCAACCGCTGCAAAGGCAGGAACGCCCGGCACCACCTCATAGGGAATATCCAAATCATCCAACCGCCGCATTTGTTCAGCCGTTGCACCATAAATAGATGGATCACCCGAATGAACCCGGGCAACATCGTGGCCGGCCTCATGCGCCTTGACGATTTGCGCCAAAATCTCATCCAGATGCATCGGGGCCGTATCCATCACCAACGCATCTTTCGGGGCTGAAGCCACAATTTCTTCCGGCACCAGCGACCCCGCATAGAGGTTAACCGAGCATTTCTCGATCAAACGCAATCCGCGCACGGTAATAAGATCAGCCGCACCGGGGCCAGCGCCTATAAAATAAACTGTCATCTTTGTGCATCTCCCAAAATAATTCAAATAGCGAGTAAACTACGAGCCGCCGCCAACGCGGCGCACCCGCGTAGGCTTGGCGCAAAGCGTCAAAACGTCCGTGAACGATAAATGAATCAAAGATCAGCACCTTTGATCTTTGTTCCTTCCTTGGCCGCATAACCGCGCGGCGTGTACATCCAGCTTTTGCCATCACCAGTGCGGGTAACCCGGCTATCAGATGAGCCAACGATGACCACTGTCAGCATATCTACCTCATCAATTTCCAGATCAACCAGCGGGATAATGCGCACATTCTCGCCTTCCCGCCCCAGATTGGTGGCAAGAATAACCGGCGTATCCTTTGGTCTGTACTCAAGCAAAACTTGCTTGGCATGGGCCAGTTGGGTGCGTCGACGTTTTGAAACCGGATTATAAAAGGCAATGACAAAATCACCTTCAGCTGCTGCCCCCACCCGCGTCTTGATCATTTCCCACGGGGTTAAAAGATCAGAAAGCGAAATAGTACAAAAGTCATGGCCAAGTGGCGCGCCAGCACGTGCGGCCGCTGCCTGAAGCGCCGAAATCCCCGGCGACACCTGAATGGAAATCCGGTTGGCCGCATCAGACAATTGACCGTTTTCCAGCAGTTCGAAAACCAATGTCGCCATCGCATAAATGCCCGCATCGCCCGAACAGACCAGCGCCACATTACGCCCCTCGCCCGCAAGTTCCATCGCGTGGCGAACCCTGTCCTCTTCGCGTCCAAGGTCGAAATCATGGCGTTGTTTGCCTTTGGTCAACCCTTCCAGCAAATCGAGATAGAGCGAATAGCCAACCAGATCGCTGGCCATGCCAATAAGCTGGCTGACCTCCGGGCTGCGCCAAACCTCACTGCCGGGACCGATACCGACAACCGATAAATGCCCGCGTGGTCTTCCAGTTTCGGTCAATTCAATTGGCGCGGAAGCCCGCGCAATGGCAGCCGTTGCCCGCTTGGATTTCTGTTTGGCAATAATCAACGCGCCATCAGCGCCGGTGGCGGCCAATGCGGCCCCCTCGGCCACCCCGTGGCAACCAACTTCGGCAAACACCACATCAGACGGCGTTGCAAGGCGGTCTGCCTCTTGTTCCAACCTTTCGGCTGAATAAAACCGCACTGGAACGTCAAAATGCGCGCCTGCCGCATGCAATGCAACCTCGTCAGCCTTCAAATCAATGGAAACAATTGCACCAATGCTTTGAGCGGCAAGGCCTGCGTTTGAAAGCACCTGCTCGGCCAGATCAATCACCTCTTTGGCAGGTGTTCCCCGTTCGCAACCAAGCCCAAGCGCCAGGGTTTTGGGATGATAGAGCAGCTCATTGGCAAGCGGTTGTTTGGTTTCATCGCTAACGGTTAAGTGTACCGCGCCATCATCAGCAAAAGGCAAACGGCTGGCTTTCAACCAATCCGCATGGCCATTCAACTGCGCAGTTTCGCCCTTTAATAGCTCCGCCATAACCAGTTTCGCATTGCCCGGATTTGCCAGCACGTAGCCCGTTGGAGGTTCATCCAGCGCCACACCAAAATGCACATCACCGCTTGTGGTTATCGCCGCAATGCCCCCCAGATTTTCAGCCAGAAAACGGCCAATCTGATTGGCCCCATGATGCCCGCCGAGCAAGGGCACAATGCTCATCCCATCCTCTGAAACCGCTACCACCGGAGGTTCAGCCATCTTGTCGTTGAGCAAGGGCGCAAGACTGCGGATAATAGCACCGCTGGCCATAATGGCGATAATCGTTTGCCCCTCCTCAAACAGGCGACGCAAATGCTCGCCCACATTGTCAAAAGGCTGGTCAGATTGATCAATGCGCTTTGCAAACCCGTGGATTTCACCGCTGGAAAGCTGTTTAATTTTCTCAGCGGTCGCCATGCCGGAGCGTGAAAGCACGACAATCGCTATGTTTTCTGGTTTTGCGGAAATCATCACATTTCCCCTTTAATGTTGAGAGAGGAAATCCATGTCTCGCCACCCTTATAGACGAGGATCATCGAAAAATAGGGAGCAATATCATCATCCAGCTTCGCCAATGGAAAAATACGCTGGTTTGGCAGGCTGGCGCGCTCCACATAGGCGGCCGATTGCAGCAGCCCTAACCTTTCCAGCAGGCTTTTTATCCGCTCGATATGCCGCCCGACCTTAATGAAGGCAATTGCATCACTCTGTCCAATCCGGGCTTCAATTTCATCATCAGAAAGTGGCGCCGGGATGACACTTAAAACATCATTGCGCGCCGCAAGCGGCCTTTGCAACACTGAGGCCGAGGCCATGAGTGAGGAGACACCCGGCACAATCTCACAATCATAATCGGCCTCAAGCCGTTCATATAAGTACATAAAAGAGCCATAGAAAAATGGATCTCCCTCACACAAAACAGCCACATCTGAACCAGAATCAAGATGTGAGGAAATCAGCTTTGCCGCCTGATCATACACATCTTTTGCCGGGTGGCGCTCCACCTTCATTGGCACAATGATCGGGATTTCCAGCTGATCAGGTGTAATATACTGTTCAACGATAGAGCGGGCGAAACTGACACCATTATCGGGAGCTGGCCACGCAATAACTTTCACCCTCTGCAATATCCGCAAGGCTTTAACGGTAATCAGTTCCGGGTCGCCCGGCCCCACCCCAAGCCCGTATAATTTGGCCGTCATTTCGCTTTATCCATTTTAACTACACGCCATTGGGTTACTGGTTTTGCTGGCTTCCAGCCACGAAATTCACCCATTGGGGCAACCTGCTCCACAGATATGCGCCTAAGCGTGCCGCCATATTTCTCCTGCAAGGCAAACAGGCAGGTGTCGCTTTCCAAAGTCACCCCATTGGCAACCAAAATTCCGCCCACGGAAAGCTCCTGCCAGCAGGTTTCAAACATCTGATTTTGAGTAAGTCCGCCACCAATGAAAATTGCATCCGGCCTGGCTAATTTATGCAGACAGCCGGGCGCAGAAGTTCTAACCAGCTGTAGGCCCGGCACTCCGAGATTTGCGGCATTTTCCTCAATCATTTTACAACGGGCCGCATTCGGTTCAATCGCAATTGCCCGTGCATTTGGGGCAGCCCGCATCCATTCAATACCGATCGAGCCACAGCCCGCGCCCACATCCCACAGCAACGCACCAGAATAAGGTTTAAGCGCCGCAAGGGTTGCTGCCCGCACCACGCTCTTGGTCAATTGACCATCATGGTGATAGGCCTCATCCAGCAACCCTGGCACAAGCGAGTGCCAGCTGGATTGTCCATCACCAATGCAATCAATTGCAACAATGTTCAAATCAGCAATATCGGGCAAATCAAATTCAGCGGCAGCACTTTGGCGGATACGTTCTTTCTCACCGCCCAAATGCTCCATCACCCAGACTTTGCTTTGCCCAAAACCTTGTCTCAGCAAATAATCGGCAATCATTTTTGGTGTTTTGCCATCATTAGAAAGCGCCAGCAGGCGGGTATTGGGCGCAACAAATCGCGCCAGATTGGCAAAGGGCCGCCCGTGCAGGGTTAGAGTTTGCACCCTGGCCAGCGACCAGTTAAGCTTGGCCGCTGCCAATGAAAACGACGAACGGGCCGGAATATTTTCCGTTATTTCAGCCGAAAAATGCCGCGCAAGCATGCTGCCGACCCCAAACCATTGCGGATCGCCACTGGCCAGCACCACTACATTTTCGCCGGTATTCGCTTTGATTTCAGCCATTGAATTTGAAAATGGCTGCGCCCATTCAATTTTGTGGGCTGCCACATCACTCACCATCGCCAAATGGCGTTTTCCGCCAAAAATCACATCGGCTTGGTGTATTTTCTCAATCGCCAGGGATGAAAGCCCGGAATACCCGTCTTCCTCGATACCGATAATGGTCAGCCATTTTTTTATCTCACCCATAATTAACCCAACCCTGCCGCGAGTGCATTAACAACCGCCGCCGCCATTGCCGAACCGCCACGCCTGCCGCGCACGATTATAAATGGAACCTTTGCCGGATGCACAATCAGCGCTTCCTTGCTTTCAACCGCACCAACAAAACCAACCGGACAGCCAATAATCATCGCCGGTCGCACAGTGGAGTTTTCAATCATCTCAAGCAGATGAAACAGCGCCGTTGGCGCGTTGCCGATAACCACAATTGCACCGGTTAAAGCCTCTTTCTGGCTCTCAATACCACCGGCAGACCGGGTGGTTTGAAGGTTTTCCGCAATTGCCACCGCAGCGTCCGATTTCACCGCGCACAGAACCGGATTTTCCGCCGGCAAATTACGTTGAATAATCCCTTGGCTCACCATTGTGACATCGCAAATGACCGAACAGCCATTCGCAAGCGCCTTGCGCCCAGCCTCAATGGCGTGTTCCGAGATCATCACATCAGCCGCAAGATCAACCATACCGCAAGCGTGGATAAGTCGAATAACCACATCGCGTTCAGCCCCTTCAAAACGGCTTAAATCAGCCTCCCGCCGAATGGTATCAAACGAGCGGCGATAAATCTCAACACCATTTTTTTCATAAACATACACCTGATCAGACCTGCTATTTTTTCATCGTAACAGGCCCATGCGGATGGTCCGCATGGGGGTATGGGTGATGGGTATGCTGATGATCATGGCTATGCCCATGGTC
>JALSIJ010000244.1 GCA_026981655.1 Rhizobiaceae bacterium
GTTGCTACTGGCGGTTCCGTGGTCAACACGGGTCTCAATTCCCTCGATTCTCGCAGCCCAGCACGAACAAAAGCTATATCCTCCATATTCTGCGCAGCTGGTGATGGCGAATGTCAATTCCGGGGATCGGGTAAAAAAGGGGCAATTGCTGTTTCAGTTTTCATCACCCGAAGTGCAAAAAGATCTGGTTAATGTACGTGAGAGGGCCTCACTCTTGCGCGCCAGGCTGGACAGGATCGGTTCTGACGAGGCAGACCGGACCGCGCGAATTGTTTTACTGAACAAGTTGAAGTCTACACAAAAAGAAAAGCGGGGTCTGGAATTGTTGCTTGATGAGCTTGAGATCAGAGCGCAATTCGATGGAACAATCGTCGATATGGATCCGGAAATATCAGCCGGAATGTGGATAAGTGTCTCCCAACCGATTGCATTACTGCATGGAAATGAGGGAGTTAACGTCAAGGGCTATGTTAGCGAAGCTAACCTGTTTCGATTTAGCGAGGGAGCGTCTGCCGACTTTATTCCTGAAGACCCGGCGCTTGGCAGAGTTAGTCTGATTGTAAGCAGAATATCCTATGCCGGTGCCAAGCATTTGGATGAGCCATATCTTGCATTGAAGTATGGCGGGTCAATTGCAACATCTGAAATAGATGCGAAAAAACTTTCACCGACAGCGGCATATTATTCGGTGCTTCTTGAACCTTCGCCAAAGCAAATGCGATGGGAGCCAGAGAAAGTTGTTCGTGGCAATGTAATTATTCATGGCTCGCCACAAAGTATCTATGAACGCCTCAAACGCAGCATTTTGAGTGTACTGGTGCGGGAAATGGGCATATAATTGTCTGATTTTCCAGCCATTTTCTGCTGAATACCCTCTATTTGCCTAAAATATCTGTATTCTCAATCTTCTAATTTTGAGACATACCCCC
This sequence comes from Rhizobiaceae bacterium, assembly GCA_026981655.1. GTDB lineage: Bacteria > Pseudomonadota > Alphaproteobacteria > Rhizobiales > Rhizobiaceae > SZUA-100. The sequence goes on from JALSIJ010000244.1 coordinate 930, forward strand.
TATATCTAATCCAATGTATGATAAATTTATTTCCGGGAGAGACTAAAATGGCGAGCCTTCAAAATTTTGACGCCGAAATTGAAAAAACCAGACAGGTCGTCGAAGACATGAAATCGCGACTTGATCAAAGCGGGAAGGTGCTTGATGAGTTTGCCCGTTCCGATACAATTGGTGATACTGATTTTGACATTGAGAATGCGCGAATAAGCGATGTTTTGTTGCAGCAGAAAGTTATGGAAGGCAATATTGCTGATCTGATTATCGGGCTTGAAGATGCAACCAATGTGTTTGGGTCTGAGTTTGAAAGCATGAAAAGCTATTCCACATGGGAAAGTGTGGTCAGCTGGTTTTCCAAGTCATCGGCGCAACGGATGCGTACCGATCGGGTGCGAAATATGTCTCTGGCGGGAAATTTACAGGAACTTCTGAGCAAATCCGATACAATCGTTGGAATTTTAACGGCGCAAAAAGATATATTGGATCTGCGATATACGACGTCTGAGGCAAGCCTCAAACAGGTGATACAACGCCGCAAAGATACAATGGAAGAGCTTGAAACCACGCAGGCGCGGATTGAAGAGCTGAACCCAATGCTGATGGATCTGGAAAATCAGATGGCCACAGCAAGCGATCAAAAAACCCGTACGGACCTTGAAGGCCAGCGCTCAGAACTTGCAACGGAATATAACGCAAAACAGGCGAAAGAGCAGGAATTGCTGGCCGAAAGCCAAACGCTTGAGCGTTATACGTCGATGTTCCAAACCTTTGTGGACTCGCTGAATAATCAGATTGCCGCTCAATCGACATTAATCAATAAACTTAATATTGATACTGAGCAGCGTGTTGTACTTTATAAAGCATTGGAGGATTCGTTGAAAACCGCCGCCCAACAGGACGTTGCCCATAAAATTAATACACTGGGAAATCGGGTCGATACAGCGGCTGAAGAAACTATGGCAGGCATTGGCAGTGCCGCACAATCTCATATTGGTGACCTGCTGGAAATGCATGAGAAAAATATGGTGTCAACTGCCGATATTCAGCGCCGGAAGAAATTGGCTGATGATGCTTTTGCCCGCCGTTTTCAAGATGTTATGGACAAGCATAATACTGCAAATTATGTCGGTCAGTAGAAAGGTTCTGACCCGATGAGGGGGAAAACCAGCCCGGTGGGGCGCTATTTCGACGCTATGTTTGAGGCGTTTGAAGGGCTTGATATTTATCTGCGTGAGGATGAATCTCCGCTTTACCGTCATCATTTAATTGGCGGAATTGTTGTTGATTATCTTGATCGGCTGCGCGGTTCATTCAGTGCCTGGGAAAACCGTCTTGCATTTGCTGAAAAATTTCGCATTTCGCAGGCGGAAAGCGGTTTTCCTATTTATCAGAATATACTTGAATTGGAAAATGATCGTAACTCTGCCAAGAGAAAACTTGCAGAATTCCCTGATGAAGAAACATTGCGCGAAGAAATGGTTGATTTTATTCTGCGCAAAAAGAAGTTTCCCTTGGCGTTGCAGAAATCAATGGCCGAGCGGTTTTATCTCGAGGGTTTGGATGCCGGCGGGTTATTTACGCCGCTGTTATTGCCCAGAACCGTGAGAGTGTCCGTCAATCCAAAGACCAAGCGTCCGTTTTATGTGGTTCACTGGGCGACATTTGATGGTAGTTCGCACTTGCCGCTGGTTTATGTTTTGACAGTGGAAGATTCGTCCGATGCTTTGGTGAAGCAGCTGGTTTCCAAAAGCGGAAAAATGAATAAAAACGTCAATGTTCCTTTGCCTGTCGACGGGCTTTTAAACCCGGATCTTGCACACCGATTTGATGATTTTTGCGAAAAAAATTCAAGTTACGGCCTAACCCTTTCAACCATTGCCAGCAATATGGATAAGGATTTTGACGAGCTTCATCCCAAACAGCTTTACCGGTTTGTGCTTGGTCCTTTTTATAATGCCGGTGTTACCAGTCATGGTAAAACTGTCGAACGGGTGTTGGAACGGGTGCATAAGCCGGAAAACGCCTGGATGATGACATGGACCGTTCAGGAGATTTATTCTGTGCGTGAGAAACCTGAAAAACGCGGTCTTTGGAGCAACACACCGGCGCGCGAGGAATATCATATCAATACCGATGATCTGGAATGCGCACGGCAGGGGGTGAGCGAGTTTCGTCGCCATGCGCTGGTTCCACATGAGGCCTATCAGGCGATATATTCAGCCGGTCAACAGGCCGAAATATTCGCAGGCTATAATACGCATATTATTTCTGACGGCGAGGTGTTACGGGATGTGTGATTTGAACCGGGCAAAGTTTTTCAATGATTTTTTAAAGATAGGTGTGTGATGGATATTGGCCTGACTTCATTGGATGAAGATGATGTAAAGAAACACCTTACAACGGCTCAAAGCCTTATCACCCGTTGTGTTGTGCTGGAGGCGGATGACAATGAAAGTGCGACCGAGATTGCCGGGACAAGGCGTCGGTTTGTGTCAACGGTTTCGCGTGCCGGTAGCCGTAAAACCAACAAGGTTGAATTAATCAAGGCAATATCTGCTGTATCTCCTGATGACACGATGTTGTCGATTGCCCAACATGCGCTTGTTTATAAATCTCGCCGAGCTTTGGCGGTCGCCCTGGCCATCGGTGATGTATTTTCACGCCAAACCAGCTTAGAGACCCTGTCGGCAAGAAATGCAGCATCACCATTATCAGGTGATGAAGGGGCGCAATACAGGAGTCTGCTGGAGGCAAGCTCCTATGTCGCGGCGTTTTCGTTTTCCGCGTATCTGCTGCAGATGATTGAAGCGGCGGGCGAGCCTGCCAACGATGTGGAGGAACCGGAATTCGATTTTGATTCACCGCAAGATATATTGAAGAGTATGGTTGCCGGGCTTGATCGCGCCATTAAGGGAAGTGCTGATGATATTGTATTGCTTTCGCGGGCGCGGGCATTTGCTCGTTCATCGCTTGATGGGTTGCTGCAACGTAAATCGCGGTTTACCGGATTGGGGTCGTTTGAAAACACCCATTTAAAATCGGAAGCCGATGGATTTGAGCTGATCGGTTTTGATGTGGCACCGAGTGCCAAGCGTAAACCATTGGTGATGACATTTAAGAAGCCCAATGAAATTATAGGCAATCATATTGCAAAATATCAGGCGATTAAACTTGCCAAAATGCTGATGGCCTATGACTTTGACCGGCAGATGAACCCATTTGTGGAACTTGGCGGTTTCCTGTTTACCTTTATTGGTGATGGTGCGCCGGGTACCGGAAAAACCATACTCATTCAGATGATTGCCGGTATTATCAATGATTATTGCCAGATGGCAGGTTACGGTTTTCACTACGAGAATTTCGGGGTTGATCAGATTTCATCCTATCAGGGCAAGTCGGGGCAAAATTGTAAGCAATTCGTCGAAAATGTGCTTTCAACCCGGACAATTGGTTTTGGTACGGTCGATGATATTGATCAGGTCGCGGCCAAGCGCTCTGATGATCGGGCATCTGCTGGTCAGCAGGAAGTGACCGCCGTTTTGATGGAGAGTTTTGCTGGAGCAACCACGGTTGTTCGCGGCAATTGCTCTTTTGGCATGTTTTCTAATTATCCGGAAAATGTTGATGATGCCTTGCGCCAACGCGCTGGCGCGCGCTGGTTGGTTGACGGGCCGCAAACACGTGATGATTATATCGATATATTTGCCCTTTTAGCCGGCAAAAACCATAGCATCCCGCTGGGTGATCATGATTTGTATGAGGCGCAAGTCATTCAAAAGGCAGTATCGGAAGCTTATGCAGATTACAGCAAGCCACAGGAAGATGGCCTGCGCAAAGTCTATGATCGTTTCCTCGATGAATGCGGGGAGCCGCAGGATATTGCCGATGTTGGGGCGTATTTACACATGATCAAACTGGCAGAACCGAGATTTACCGGCCGGGCAATTAAGAATATCACTGATGCAATCAAAATGCGGGCGATGGATATTGAATTGCCAGATGAATGGTTTGAAACGCCGGAAGCCTTTATGCATAAAGGGTATGACGAAAAGAAATCGATGATTGAGGAGCTTCGCGGTCCGTTCACCATGGATATGGTTATGCAGGAGATCAATCGCTATGCGGATTCTGAATTTAGATATACAGATAAGTCTGATCAGGCTGGCGTTGAGGCGATGATCAGGAATGAGCGGCTGCGCGAACGAGCAGCGCGGGAAATTACCGAATTAAAACAAAAAGGGCTGTGGGCTGGTTGAATTAACGGCTCAAATTGTAGCCAGAACTATTCCGGGTAATTGTGAGAATGGAACGTCTCGAAGAGCATGAAATGATCAATGGGGGGCTTTTGCGTGTCGAAGAACCCTATTTGGTTGAGCGCTATAATCAGGCGCTCAAAGGCTTTGGGCTGCCTGATACCAAGCTGGATAGTTTTCAAATCGACATGGTTGGTTATTCGCCCGAGATTGCCAAAGAATTTGACGATAATTTTTACCTTGACCCAAAATCTATAAACCGTCGATTTGTAATAATTTCACCCGAGCAGGTTCATTTACCCGTCATCCAAACGGCTTTTTCCAATACTGGCCTTTTGATGCACCAATTCTTCGAACAAAATGCCAAAGTCATCAAAATCCTGACCATTAAAGACGTGCTGTATGGTGAGATTGAGGATTCAATTCTTGAGGCCAAAGAAATCGAAGACCTGTTATCGATCGAGCAGGTGGAATTTAAAGTATTTACAGCCAATGATTTGACATCGCAGGCAGCAGAATTACGCACATTGGTTGACCGGCTGAAAAAAGAGCCTGACGTATGGCGCGATGATGATTTACTTGAGCGTATGGTCGTGCTGGCGAAATCGACAGGCGATATTAGAACCAATCAGCTGGTGCCCGATGAGGTGGTATTCAGGCATAATACATTTTGGACACGGCATTTTGGCGGGGTGTATATTTTTATTGATGATAACCAAACCACTGTAATTGGAGACCCTTCGGCACCGGGATTTAAGCGTTCAAGGCCCTGGCAGGTGAGTTACCTGGATGCGCGGGATGAGGACCTGATTTATCAATTCTTGCTGGAAACCGGACGGGTTGATGTACCACGCGGTTCATGGATAGAGCGGGCTGAATTTATCGAACACCGGGCGGAAATGCTGGTTACAAGTATCAGTGCGCAAATTTCACCCGATGAAAAACCAAAAAGTGATCGGCGCTGGATCAAGTCATTCGTCAACAGGCATACTGAAGCGTTTGAAGAGGAAGGTACATTACCATTTCTCAACTGGGCGCAGCGGGAGTTGGCGAATTGGTCGCGGATTGAACTGGAAGAAATTGACGCGCGCGGTCGTTTTTTGCTATCCCGTGCAAAACCCGGGCATCCGGACCAATGGTTGGTTAATCGGCTGATTGCAGATTATGTGCCGTTTGATTTCATGACCCGTTTTGTCTTTAACAAGCCGGCATTTTATCGTGATTATCAAAAATGGCCGGATAAATATCGTGATTATGTTGTGAAACGTGTGAGCGAAGACTATTTCAGTGATAAGGCTGCCTATCGCAGCCGATTGTTTGACCTTTAAAGGAAGCCTATGCTTGACCCTGTAATTGAATTTTTCTCCCGTATATTTGAGATGCTTGGGCGCGGCATTGGCATGGTTGTAGCCTGGTTCTTATGGCCGTTTGTAACTATTCGGCGTTGGTATCGAAATCAAAAATGGCTGATAAGAGGGCCGCTGTTAATTCTGTTTCTTGGCTTGGTCATTTCCTACAGTTATTTTATATTCAATACTCAAGTCTGGAGCGGTTTTGATCCGGATTATGTTGAGAAATATAAGTTCGAGGAACGCTCGGTTGCGCCAGGAGACAAGCTTCTGGCTGAGGGTGGTGATAAATGCGCGATCTCGGCGATTGTTGAAGTGACCGCCGATCTCGTGGACTTTAATGTCAACAAAAACGCATGGATTTCTTCTTCCCTGCTTTCAAAACTCGGCCTGTTTGGCATGGGGTGGAAGTACACGCCGTTCATGGATAACAAAGCGGCTTTTCAGCTTGGCATCAATCGTGCAGTTCGCCGAACCTCTATTGAACTTGTTGATAAAATCGCTCGCGTACGCGGCACATCTCAGATTGACCAGAACCTGCAAGATGCAAGAAGTGATATACATTATGATGAAGATGCCTGGTATGTTGGACGTGGCGGGCTTCAGCAACCTGCTCCAAGAAAATTTAGAAGTGCATTAAAGAATTTTAGAAAATTTAATGAGCGCCTTGGACGATGCGATGCCACGATGGATGCGCGCGCTGACAATTTATTGGAATTTATTGATACAATTGCTAGCGATATCGGGTCGACTTCTGACCTTTTGCGTTCACGGATGGAGGCATCTGATGCGGGATGGTTTGATACAAGAGCTGACGACCGGTTCTGGTTTGCTTATGGCCAATTGTATGCGTATGAGGGTATCGTCCGAGCAATGCATAGTGATTTTGGCTCCGTGTTTTCAGAGCGTGCGTTACAAAAAACCTGGGACAAAACCAAATCACAAATGCGTTCTGCACTCAATGTACAACCGTTTATAGTTTCGAATGGTTCTGAATCGGCATTTATCATGCCATCGCATCTTGCAACTATTGGCGTGTACCTCCACGGCGTGCGTGCCAATTTGGTTGAGATCAGGGATGTATTGAAACGCTAGGAAATTAACTTTAAGGTTGTGTGTTTACTTAATAAACGCATTGGAGGTATAAATGCGACGGGTTGTGAATTGATTCGCACCCAAAAGCAGATATTGCCAAGCTCCTGCAATACCTTGGTAATATTCTGACCTGCGCACGCGGGTACATGGGAGACCTGGTCCAATCCGCCCGAATTGGGTCTCCCGCTTTATTTTACTTGCGCTTGGGAATAAGCAGCGTTATTGCTGTTGCTATGAACATGATGATTGTAAATGCAAATTGGTGGTGGGTTCGCTAAATAGCGGCCGGTGATCTGTATTTGAAATCTGGATTTGATGCCGCTGCGGGAAACCGGGCGGTTTTTTTATGTCCGGTAATCGTGATTGGCGAATGCCATATAGGGTGGTGAGCAGGGAAGAAACCAAAAGATGCCGGAACAAGATAATATTTGCGAAACATATGAAACCGAAGGAGGTGTGCGGATCAGCCGGACAAAAGTTGCCACTCCTTACGACAATGCGGTCCAATCATATGTTGACAGGCTGGACTATCGCCGTGGCGCAGTTCTTTCATCTAACTATGAATATCCTGGTCGGTATACACGGTGGGATACCGGAATAATTGACCCACCCGTCGGCCTTACATCCAATGGTCGCAATGTCTGGATTGAGGCGTTTAATGATCGTGGCTTACTGCTGCTTGATGCGATTGAAAGTGTTACCCGTTCGCATAAAGACGTTGCTGAATTTTCCCGCGAACCCAAGCGCATCGACCTTGTGGTTCGAACACCCGAAGGCATCATCAGTGAAGAACAGCGCTCACGCGCGCCCAGTGTATTTTCGATATTGCGGGCCATTGTCTCACTGTTTAAATCAGATGAAGATTCCAATATTGGTCTCTATGGCGCCTTTGGTTATGACTTGACCTTTCAGTTCGATCCGATTGATTTTGTTTTACAAAGGCCGGATGATCAGCGTGATCTTGTGCTTTATTTGCCGGATGAAATTCTGGTCGTTGACCACCATTCGGCTGAGGCTTGGCATTATCGTTATGATTTCGAATTTGAAGGCAAAAGCACTGAAGGGCTTGATCGCGGTGGCGAAGATGTACCTTTTGTTCCGGCAAGTAAAGACCCGGGCAAAGGCGATCATGAGCCTGGAAAATATGCCGATCTGGTCCGCCGGGCGATGGAAAAATTCAAACGTGGCGATCTGTTTGAAGTCGTACCCGGGCAGGTGTTCTATGAGAAATGCGACAACCCGCCTTCAGAGATTGCCAAGCGTTTAAAGCAGATTAATCCATCGCCCTATTCGTTCTTTTTCAATCTTGGAAATAGTGAATATCTGGTGGGTGCATCGCCTGAAATGTTTGTTCGGGTTTCCGGGCGTCGTATCGAGACCTGCCCGATTTCCGGCACCATCAAACGTGGTGACGATCCTATTGCCGATTCTGAGCAAGTGTTGAAACTGCTTAATTCGAAAAAAGACGAGTCTGAGTTGACAATGTGTTCGGATGTGGACCGGAACGATAAAAGCCGGGTTTGCGAACCGGGGTCTGTTAAGGTCATCGGGCGCCGACAAATCGAGATGTATTCAAAGCTCATTCATACGGTCGACCATATTGAAGGGCGGTTGCTTGAGGGCATGGATGCCTTTGATGGCTTTCTTTCCCATGCGTGGGCGGTGACTGTAACCGGCGCGCCAAAGCTCTGGGCCATGCGCTTTATTGAGGAAAATGAGAAAAGCCCACGCGCCTGGTATGGTGGTGCGGTCGGGCTGGTAAACTTCAATGGCGATATGAATACAGGCCTGACCATCAGAACTGTTCGGATAAAAGATGGCATTGCCGAGGTTAGGGCAGGGGCGACTTTATTGTTTGATTCTGATCCTGAAGAAGAAGAAAAAGAAACAGAGCTCAAAGCTTCTGCAATGCGGGCTGCAATCAAGGGTACGACCAGAGGCAATACATCTGGCCGTCTTCGCGATGTGGCATCCGTTGGCAAAGGCGTCAATATTCTGCTGGTGGATCATGAGGATTCATTCGTTCACACATTGGCCAATTATTTCCGCCAGACCGGTGCGAAGGTTACCACCATGCGTTCGCCAATTGATGAAAGCGTTTTCGATGAATTGAAACCTGATTTGGTGGTGCTTTCTCCAGGGCCCGGGCAACCGGTAGATTTTGATTGCAAAAATACAATTGCAAAAGTTCGAGCGCGGAATATTCCTTTATTTGGTGTCTGCCTTGGGCTGCAGGCAATTACCGATGCCTGGGGCGGCGAATTGCGCCAGCTTGCCGTGCCAGTGCATGGCAAACCATCAAGAATACGGGTAAATGATCAGGGCAAAGTGTTTTCCGGCCTCGCAAACCATATTACGGTCGGTCGTTACCATTCAATTTTCGCAGATCCAGCTACGTTGTCGAAGGAGTTTATAATCACGGCCGAAACCGAAGACGGTATCATTATGGGTATTGAGCATAAGAGCGAGCCGGTGGCTGCCGTGCAATTTCATCCTGAAAGTATAATGACGCTTGGTGGTGAGGCGGGTCACAGAATGATTGAAAATGTGGTAGCTCTATTGGCAAAATGAAAACGGGTGCTCGAAAGTTTCTGAGCACCCGTGAATCTGTCTGGATTTTAGCGGGTGTTAAACCAGCAGCAATCCATCTGTGATCAGGTCATTGACGTCCATGCCAACCCGGTTATCAAGCATGACAACATCATGCATTGCACCGCCCAGCAGGGCTGAAACCATCGTACCTGAAGCTGACTCAGTCAAAGCAATATCGCTCGCGCCACCGGCAAGAGCGAATTGGGCGAAATCAAGAATATCGACAACAGAGAAGTCTGTGATCGTGTCTGTCCAGGCGTCTGTTCCCGCACCAATGACGTCAGATGTGAGCCAGGAATAGACCTCTGTACCATATCCGCCGGTCATGGTGTCATTGCCCTGACCACCTGACAGTTTGTCATGGCCTGAACTACCGTCTAGCAGATCATCGCCGGCGCCGCCTTCGATGATGTCATTGCCGCCTTGACCATATAATTTGTCATTTCCAGTGTCACCTCGAAGGGTATCATGGCCAACACCACCGGTAATTACGTCGATACCGTCGCCGCCATTGATCACGTCATGGCCCGAGCCACCTGCAAGACGGTCATCGCCAGCATCGCCATTTATTATGTCATCGCCACCTTCTCCAAGGATGGTGTCATTGTCGGCACCACCGGAAAGCTGGTCAGCCCCAAGGCCGCCTTTTATTACATCGTTTCCGGCTCCGCCATCAACAACATCATTGCCAGACATGGTGTATATTTTATCGTTCCCTGCACCGCCAAAAACAATATCATCGCCACCACCGGCATTTATGCTGTCATTGCCATTGCCGCCGTGAATGGTGTCGTGACCAAGCTCACCAACCAGAATATCATTTCCATCGCCACCGTCGATGAAATCATGGCCAGAACCCGCACGAATGGTATCATTCCCGGCATCGCCATATAGTTGGTCGTCACCGCCATCGCCGCGGATGATGTCATCACCATCGCCGCCGTGAACAATGTCATGCCCAAGGCCGCCATAAATTATGTCGTTGCCGAAGCCGCCGTCGATAAAGTCATGCCCACTGGCTCCATAGATACGGTCATTGCCATCATCGCCATAGAGGAAGTCGCCACTGGAGCCGCCATCAATACGATCATCACCCGCATCGCCGTGGATCGTGTCTATTCCTGAACGACCGTTGAGCCGGTCATCTCCATCGCCGCCGGATAGTTGATCATTACCAACGCCGCCTACGAGCGTATCATCGCCATCACCACCATTCAGTGTGTCATCACCATTTCGGCCATATAGACTGTCATTGCCGGCAAGGCCGTTCAAAATATCATTGCCGCCCTGACCGTCCAGAACATTGTTTTCGGCGTTGCCAGTGAAGGTATCGCCTTTATTGCCACCGGTCAGATTTTCAATGCTGACATATTGGTTGTTATATTGATCAACTCCAGTATTCAGATCAATGTTGAACGCAAAATTTACAACCTCAGTGCCTGTAATCTGATAGGTGTCGATACCTGATCCGCCATCAAAAAGGTCGCCATTGCCAAGGTCATAGCCCGCCAACAGCAAATCGTCGCCAAGACCACCGTAGAGCTCGTCTTCGCCACGTCCGCCATCAAGGATATCGTTGCCTTTGTTACCATATAGTTTGTCGTTGCCGATGCCGCCCAGAAGCGTATCATCACCTTCGCCACCATATAATTTGTCATTGCCAGCTTCACCATAAAGGGTGTCATTGCCTTTAAGTCCATAAAGCTTGTCTTTGTTGTCGCCGCCGTAAATTATATCGGGATCGGTAATGCTGGAACTATCACGTCCTTCGATTTTGTCTTTGTCGCTTGTGCCAAAGTAGTATTTCGTAGCCACTGTTCTGTCTCCAAAAAGAATGTTGAGGCAGAATTAACAGCTATAAGATAGCGGAAGGCTAAGGTAATTGTTAAAATTCTAACGGGTTTGCTTTTTATTCAGAAATTGGAATATGTAGTTGATAAATGCATAATTTTTGTTCTTGTCAGGTGCGGCTGACTGGGGTAATCATAAAAAATGAGCAATGAGATAACATTGATGAACAATCGTTTCGCACTGATTTGTGCCGCGGTTTTGCTCGACCTGAATTTGCTTCCAGGCAACCTTAGAAGCGGTCATCGGGCTTTTTGAAGGAAGCGCCCGGTGGTCGATTAGATGATCATCAGATTGTCATGCTTCCTGTGATTTTTTCCATTTATATCAATAATTATGCGCCCGGATGAAAACATTTCTGCGGCAAATCCAAGATGAAGGAACGGCATTATGATGCTGGACAGCGCAAATAAATACAGGCCTTACCCACAAGTTGATCTGCAAGATCGCACCTGGCCTGCAAAAACCATTACCAAGGCACCGATCTGGTGTTCTGTTGATCTACGGGATGGCAATCAGGCACTGATTGACCCGATGGGGCATGAGCGAAAATCGAGAATGTTTGCGCTTTTGCTTGATATGATGTTCAAGGAAATTGAAATTGGTTTCCCCTCGGCCTCACAAACTGATTTTGATTTTGCCCGCTGGTGCGTTGAGCAGGGCGGGGTGCCGGATGATGTTTCGCTTCAGGTGCTGGTGCAATGTCGCCCGGAACTGATTACCCGCACATTTGAATCGCTTGAGGGTGCGAATAAACCAATTGTACATTTTTATAATTCCACATCCGAACTGCAAAGAAGGGTAGTGTTTGATAAAGATCAGGCTGGAATAAAGCAGATTGCCACCGATGCGGCCAAACTGATTGCCGATATGGCGGCGAAAGCCGGTGGGGACTACCGGTTTGAATATTCCCCCGAAAGCTTTACCGGGACAGAGCTTGAATTTTCGCTCGAGGTTTGTAATGCGGTAAGTGAAATAATTCAGCCAACTACCGACAATCCAATCATTTTTAACCTTCCTGCAACTGTGGAAATGTCGACGCCGAATATTTATGCAGACCAGATTGAGTGGATGAGCAGAAACCTGGATAATCGCGATTGTGTGGTGCTTTCGCTTCATCCTCATAATGACAGGGGTACTGGAATTGCTGCAACTGAGCTGGCATTGCTTGCTGGTGCTGACCGGGTGGAAGGCACATTGTTCGGCAATGGAGAGCGTACCGGTAATGTGGATCTTGTAACGCTTGCTCTTAATATGATGACCCAGGGGGTTGACCCTGAACTGGATGTTTCCGACATCAATCGCATCAAGGGAGTTTATGAATATTGCAATCAATTGCGAATTCCTGAACGCCATCCCTATGTGGGCGAATTGGTTTATACAGCCTTTTCCGGCTCGCATCAGGATGCGATCAACAAGGGAATGAAAGCGCTTGATCAGTCTAATACCGGTATGTGGGAAGTACCATATCTGCCGATTGATCCAAAACATGTGGGGCGCTCTTACGAGGCGATAATTCGCATCAACTCCCAATCCGGCAAGGGTGGTGTTGCTTATATTATGGAAGCGGATTACGGGCTAAAACTACCGCGTAATCTGCAGGTGGAAATGCGTGATGAGGTGCAACGCATTACCGATCAGGAAGGACATGAAATTCCGGCTGATCGAATTTATCAACGGTTTATGGATCGTTATGTTCGACAGGAAAATGCCCGACTTAAGTTTGTAAAACATACAACCTTGCCTGATACGGAAAACCCTGGTGGGCGCATTGTTGAGGCTGTCCTATCAGACAATGGCGTGGACGTTAAAATTTCCGGGCAGGGCACAGGGCCGGTTGATGGCTTTGTCGATGCGATTTGCTCTCATCTTGGCCTCAAATTTTCAGTTGCAGACTATTCCGAGCATTCGCTCAAACAGGGATCTGATGCAACTGCAATTTGTTACATGGAAATTGAACATGATGGTGGCAAATTGTTTGGTGCAGGGATAAACAGCAATATTGTTGTTGCGTCACTTGAGGCAATTGTGTCTGCTGCAAACCGTATTGTTGCCAATGACTTTTAAAGGATGCGGCTTTGACCAATAGTCTTTATTCAATTGAAATGGGCGATGCCAGTGGCGCGCCCATTTTGCTGTTGCATGGTTTTGGTGGATTTGCGGATAATTGGGCAAATTTGCAACAACGCCTGGCTACAGACAAGTCGGTTTTGGCTTTTGATCTTCCTGGACACGGGCAATCGCTGAATTACCCGGATGCGGGTGAACCAAAAATTGCGGCGCGGGCAATCATTGCAGAAATGGAAAAACGTAACATCGCCAAAGCGCATATTGTCGGTTTTTCAATGGGGGGCGCAATTGCATCGCTTATTGGTCTGTTTGCACCAGAACGGATTGCATCACTAACATTGCTGGCACCGGGTGGTTTTGGTCCTGAAATTAATCACAAAATGCTGCAGGCCTATGCTCGCGCAGACAATGAGAATGCAATTCGCCAGATATTACCACAGTTTTACGGGTTTTCAGCCAAAATACCTGAAACCCGTATCAAGGCAGAACTTGCCTCGCGCCAGCAACCGGGCATAACGCAGAGCTTGTGTAAAATTGCCGATCTACTGTTTGATGGCTCAAAACAAGGGGTTATTCCAATTTCTCCGCTGCTGGAAATTGAAGTGCCAATCAAAGTGCTGTGGGGGACACAGGATAATATTTTGCCCACAAGGCAGGCTCATAAATTGCCGGGGTTGATTGCAACACACGTGTTTTCAGATACGGGGCATATGTTGATTGAGGAGCAACCGGATGCGGTTTATCGTCTGGTCAAACAGAATACAGCTTATTGCTAATCTTGTCGGTTAGGTATGTTAAGCTGAGTTTGTATGTGGGGTGATTAATTGCCAATGTCCATGCGCATTGTCTCGATCATGCCCCCTGTACAATCGTGTAAACTCCGGCTACAAGGCGGCCAATATGTGATGTTTGACCATGCAATTGGGTGTGGCGGTGGCCCCTGAATTTGACACCTGTGTGTTTGAACGGACCAATTCGCATTCAGAAAGATAATCATGACAGAATTTGAAGGCGTTCATCCGGCGCTTGGTAAGGCGTTGAGCGATCGCGGCTATAGCCAGTTAACATCAGTTCAAAGTGCAGTGCTAAACCCGGAACTGGCAGGCAAGGATATGTTGGTATCGGCGCAAACCGGATCGGGCAAAACGGCTGCATTCGGAATTGCCTTTGCACCAACTTTGCTTGGTGACGATCAACGGTTTTCCCGCGCAGGTGCGCCATTGGCACTTGTGATTGCACCGACCAGAGAGCTTGCCTTGCAGGTTAAAGCAGAATTGCAATGGCTCTATAGTCCAACTGGTGCAATTGTTTCATCCTGTGTTGGTGGTATGGATTACCGCAGCGAGAAGCGAAACCTTGAACGCGGTGTTCATATCGTAGTCGGCACGCCCGGCCGGTTGCGCGATCATATTCAGCGAAATTCGCTTAATACCAGTGAATTGAAAGTTGCGGTTCTTGATGAGGCAGATGAAATGCTTGATCTGGGGTTTCGCGAGGATTTGGAATTTATTCTTGATTCAACGCCAAGCGAACGCCAAACACTGCTGTTTTCGGCAACTGTACCTCGCACAATTGCTAATCTTGCCAAGCGTTTTCAACGTGATGCAGTGCGGGTTTCAACTAATGAAGAGAAAAAGCAGCATGTTGATATTGAATATCAGGCGTTGGCGGTTGCTGCCAATGACCGGGAAAATGCGATTATCAACGTCCTTCGCTTCCATGAGGCGCAAAGCGCTATTGTTTTTTGCGGAACGCGCGCAACGGTCAATCATCTGACCAGCCGCTTTTCCAATCGTGGATTTTCTGTGGTGGCACTTTCTGGCGAACTTAGCCAAAATGAGCGAAGCCATGCGTTGCAAGCCATGCGCGATGGTCGTGCACGGGTTTGTATTGCAACGGATGTTGCTGCTCGTGGTATTGATTTGCCCAATCTCGAATTGGTAATTCACGCTGATATTCCAAAGAATGCCGAAGGTCTTCTCCATCGTAGCGGGCGTACCGGGCGGGCAGGGCGCAAGGGAACCAGTGTTCTTATTGTTCCCCATAACTGGCGCAAGCGCACAGAAAGATTGCTGCAAAATGCTAAGATTTCCGCAAGTTGGGGCAAGGCCCCGAGCGTTGAACAGGTCATTGAACGAGACAATGCGCGGATACTGGAAGATACATCCTTTGATGAGGCGATTGATGAAAATGAACGGGAATTTGCCCTTGCCCTGTTAGCCAAGCATGGGGCTGATAAGGTTGCTGCTGCATTTATTCGTGCTTACCGGGCCGGGCGTTCTGCACCGGAAGAGATAAGCGAAGGCGGTTTTGATAACAGGCAGTCAGAGCGAAATAATGCGCCTCGTAGTGAACGTAAAACCCGCCCGACAAGCGATTTTATCGACGGGGCTTGGTTTTCGCTATCAATCGGCCGCAAACATTCTGCCGAACCCCGATGGATTATTCCAATGTTATGTAAGGCGGGGAAGATCAGTAAACGCGACCTTGGGGCGATAATTATCAATCAAACCAATACGTTCGTTGAGTTTAAGCCCGCCAGTGTTGAGGGTTTTATTGAGGCCGTTGGCCCGGATATGCGGCTTGAGAAATCTGTAACGGTCAAGCGGTTGGATAAGGCGCCTGATGCTGTTTCTGAACCGACAGGACGAGATGGGCCGAGGAAGAAATTCCGCAAGGATCGTAAGTCGTATGATGGAAAGAAACCAGAGGGCAAACGAAAATTTAAGGGAAAGCCCGGTCCTCGTCCTAAGCCAGAAGGAGATTTTGAACCCGCTTCCAAAGGGCCAAACAAGAAAAAAGCATGGATGGACAAAAAGCCTGAAGGCTCCGATGCAGGTGGAATTAAAAAGAGTAAGAAATCAAGATCTGGAAAACCAAGAAAACGTAAAAAAGATCGAAAAACCCCAACCAGTTGAGTGATCCATTTTTGAACGAAATTGTGATTTGAAATTTTCAGCAGAACTCTTTTGGGCCACATTCTCGAAAATGCGTGCTATTTTATTAGGAACTTGTTAAGCAATAAAACTGCCTGTTTTTGGATATGTATCAGTAAATTGGAGAGCTGCCGTGAGTGAAGGTGTTAGCAACCATCCAAATGTCGTCAAGAATTTTGAAGAGCGTGCTGCACGGAAACGAAGCCTTGCTGCCGCCCTGAGTGACGTTAAAAACCGGCAGGCCAGCCAAAATGACGTTGTTGTTGACTTAAAAGAGGCAGAGTTTGCACGGCTGGAGTTGTTTGGCGATGAGGTCAGGCCGCTGTTTGAGCAATTGCCCGAGGGGCATGATCAATTTGAATTTGGTCTTAGCACCGGAAAACCGCCTCGTCTGTGGATTGATATGACAGCGCATGTCTCGATGGGTCATGACAAGCGGACCTATCGATTTTTGAAGGACACCAAAGCAGGACGTGTGGTGCTGGCGGAATCCCACGATCTTGGAATGGTGGCTGATACGGTCTCAAATTACGTGGCTGAGCGGGTTTTAGAACGTGAGAAAATTCTCGAAGGGGATTGGAACTCTTTGTTGTTGAACGAAGAAACCGCAATCCAAAGGGCAAAAGGGTACAAAAAATCGACCTGGTTAAATTTACTTTGGTTCGTTTCCGGTTTTGGCCTAAGCGCAATGCTCTTTTATCTTTGGGCTCATCCGGAAATTTTGCCGGTTTCATTTAAGGCATTGTTCTAAAGCGCAGGTGCTGCACAATGAACCTCAGGCAGCGATTAACCCAGCGACTTTTTATGTGGGGGGCAATGTTGACCCGAGGCGCGACACTGGGCGTGCGCGCAATTGCAATCGACAAAAACAACAATATTGTGCTGGTTCGGCATACCTATGTGCCGGGCTGGTATTTGCCCGGTGGTGGCGTTGAGCGTGGTGAAACCATGGGTGCATCCATCAGGCGGGAGTTGCAGGAAGAGGCAAATGTTATTCTCACCGCAGAGCCTGAATTGATTGGTATTTATCTGAATCGCAAGACCTCACGACAGGACCATGTGGCTTTATATTTATGCCGGGAATGGAACCAGGCAAGCACTCCTGAACCGAATATGGAAATTGCTGAGTGCCGCTTGTTTCCTTTGGATAATTTGCCGGTCGATGCGACGCCCAGTACACGGGCGCGTATTTTTGAAACCCTGAATGGTGAAGCAAGGTCTGAATTCTGGAGCTGAATGGAATAGCAGAAGCTTGAATCTTGATTCAATATGCCCAGGCAGGCTGTTGAAAACAAACAGATTTAATATTGGGCGCGTCTTAATCTATTGAATCAACTTAGTCATAAACCGAACCAATATGAGCAATTACCAGAACTACACGGTAGGAGAGCGTGGCAGCTCTATATTTTTGATCAAAACATGCTCAATGTCAGGAATGCAAATTGGCGACTGGACCCCGGATTATTTTGGTGATAGTTGATTTTTTGAAAGTTCTAATTGAGAAACCAAAAATGAATTTGCGACGACGATATGAGAAAGAATATGCCGCTCAATATGAGCAGGCTTTCTGTCGTCGATAATTGCTTGAACCGATTGCATTTCCGACGGCCTGAGTTTTAAGTCTTACCGTTGGAAAATTCATGACCCACTCGTTTACAATTACTCCTGAACTAACCGCACATTTTGATGATATTGAAACTATTACTCAATTGATATTTGGACCGGGTATGTTTGCCCGAGCTGCTTACCGTTTACGCGAGGGGGTGATGCCTGAACCACATCTTTCCTTTGTTGCATTGCGCGATAGCAAGGTGATTGGCAGCGTTCGCCAAACGCAGATTTTAATTGGCGATCAGCCGGCATTGTTGTTGGGGCCTTTAGGGGTTTTGCCGGACTATAAAAATGGAGGCATTGGCAAGGCTTTGATGCAAGCGGCTATAATTGCTGCAAAGGAAAATTCTTTGGCAAGCGGTGCCAATGTAATTTTACTGGTTGGTGACCATGCCTATTATAAACCATTTGGTTTTTGCCAAGTGCCGCAAAATCACATCGTGATGCCCAGACCTGTCGATTTGGGGCGTACTTTAGTGCTTGAGCTTGAGGATAATGCGCTGGCAAAAACTTCAGGCGTTGCGCGACCTTTTAAAAACTAACGCCCTTCACGTGCCCACATGGCCGACAGGCCTGCAAGCAGCAGGGCGAGGCCCAGAAGTCCGGAAAATAGCGGCAATTGATTTATGCCTTTTAGTATAGATGCATCAGTGGTTTTAAGGCCGACCCAGTCATTACCGGCGGTAGCGCCATTGCCCCGCACGGGTAATATTCTTGGAATTCTAAGTTGCCCGTTACCTGCATCAACACGTTTGATCAGGCCGTTGGTGGATTTTGCAATCGCTGCAAGTTTTTCGGTCGAGCTGGTCACATTTTGAAATTCACGTGGATTGGCGGGGCCTACATGGGTGAGGGCGCGCAATTCGCCATTGGCGAGCTGGTAAAGGCCCGGTATTTCGGCTTTGATACTGGCTTTCCAAATGCCATCGCTGGATTTTGTAAATGGAACCTTTTTAAGATCACCGGTTGGCGATAGAATGCTGAGTGGGCCGGGGGCTTCTCCCATTGTCTGGCGGGTAACTTCGAGACGTTGGCCAATACTTTTTGTTGTCAAAGCCTCTTCATCCAGTTGTGGTTCTTTCATCAACCAGTGGGCCAAACGGCGCAATAGAGCCACATGCGGGCCACCGCCTTCAAACCCTCGTGCCCACAACCACACATGATCTGACATCAAAGCGGCAATTCTACCATCGCCCGGTCGATCCAATATCAAGAGAGGTTTGTCATCCGGGCCATTCATAATTACATCGCCGGTGGTTTCTGAGCTGCCGATATGGCGATACCAGCGGCTCCACTTTGGCGGTGATGTGTGACCACCATTTAATCCTCTGGTTACCGGGTGTTTTTTTCCAGCATCAGAAACGGTCGGATAGAATGGCTTTTCAGTAATTTCCCCGCTGGGAGTTGCCGGCAATATCGGCGAAATGGGCGTGCGGAATATGCTTTGATTGGCTGAAAATTCAGGCCCTGCCGCAATCAATACCGCGCCACCATCGCGCACATATCGGGCAATATTGTCAAAATATAAAATCGGTAAAACACCGCGTAACTGGTAGCGATCAAAAATAATCAGATCAAAGCTATCTATTTTTTCAACGAATAGCTCGCGCGTTGGAAAGGCGATCAGCGATAATTCGTTTATCGGCGTTCCATCCTGCTTTTCGGGGGGGCGCAAAATGGTGAAATGTACAAGGTCAACGGAAGCGTCGGATTTCAGCAGATTGCGCCAGGTGCGTTCGCCCGAGTGAGGTGCGCCGGATACCAGTAAGACCCGCAGGTTTTCACGAATGCCATCAAGCACTGTAAATGAGCGGTTATTTTGCGTGGTGATCTCTCCATCAACAGTTTCCGCCTCAAATTCGATGATAGTTTTGCCACCGTGGGGCACCTTGAAGGTGAAATTATGCGGCGTGCCCTCGCGAACAATCACGCTTGAATAGAAGTCTCCGTCAATAATCGTGCGCACCTCAACGGTTTGACCTTTTGGAATATTACTATCCTCAATTCGAAACCGGATTGTCTGATTTTCGCCAACGATGCCGAAGCGGGGCGCGCGTTCAATAACAATTCGTCGGTCATATTCATCAGCAGTTCCGGTAATCAATGCATGGATTGGTGCGGAAATCCCTGCCTGTTTTGCATTTTTGGGAATATCGTGCACCTGCCCATCGGTAATGAAAATAGCCCCGGCGAGCCTTTCAGGTGGCACATCCTGCAGGCCTTTTCGAAGTGCTGTAAACAGGGCGGTTGACGCCTCTTCGTCGATATTTTCATTGTTCTTGGCGGTAATGATACGGGTTTCAAAACCATTTAACCGTTCCAGCAATTGCTTTACGGCTATTGCTGTATCCAAAGTTTGTTTGCTGCGCCCGGCAAGTTTCTGGCTATCGCTTTCATCAATCACCAAAGCAACGACGCTTTTTAATTTCTCGCGATCTTCCTGCAGGAGGGTAGGATTAAGCAGGGCAAGCACAAGCGCCAATACGGCCGCCAGGCGAAACCAGCTGCCGCGCAGGCTACGATAGAGCCCAAATAGCGCGATAATTCCGGCGATTGCGCCAAGGGCGGCGATCAGCCAATAAGAAAATACCGGATCAAAACTAATGTGCCAATTCATCTGGATGTCCACCTCATTGGCCAAGTCTTTCCAGCAAGGCAGGGATATGCACCTGATCGGATTTGTAATTTCCGGTTAGCGTGTACATGGCCAGATTTACGCCGACCCGGTAGGCATAGGTGCGAAGAATGGGGCTGGAGGGCACCGTTGGCAAAAGCGGTCTGCCTTGCTCGTCTATTGCCCAGGCGCCGGCAAAATCGTTGCTGGTGATGATGATGGAAGATACGCCATCTCCAACGCGTACCGGGCGTTCATTGTCAGTTTCCGGTTCACTTGCCTCCACCCATAAGGTGTCGCCGTTAAAGCGGCCGGGAAAGACTTTGAGCAGGTAAAACGCCTTGGTTAAAACGTGGTCGGAAGGGACGCGTTCCAACGGTGGAATGTCGAGGCCGGCAAGCATTTTGCGCAGTTTTTCCGTTGCCCGGGAAACGGTTGCCCCGCCGAAACCGCCGGAAAGCGCATCCTTGGTATCAAAAATAACCGTGCCGCCTTTTTTCATGAAAGCATCAATTCGGGCCATTGAGTTTGCATCGGGGATAGTTGCTTCTGGATCAACCGGCCAATAAATCAGCGGATAAAAACTCAGTTCATCCTTTGATATATCCAGGCCAACCGGTGGCCCCGGTTCGAGCGACGTGCGCGAATGAATATAGGCGGTGAGGCCGATGAGGCCTTGCCTGCTGATTTCATCAACTTCTGAATTCCCGGTGATCACATAGGCAAGCCGGGTCGATAATGTTGCTTCAAACCCGGTTATTGCCGTGCCACTGTTCTGGGCAAAGCCTTGATTGGGGGGGACGAATATTATCAGCCCAAGAAAGATCAATGCGATGGATGGTTTGTTGATTTTGCGCGAAAAAAGCCCCGCCATCCAAATGACAGCCAGACAATCAAGTGCCAGCAATAAAAGGGCTGAGGCAAGTAGCCACGGGCGTAGTTTTTTTGCAGCATCGGCAATATAGGGCAACGATACTGGCTTGCCATTTAGGTTTTCTGGCTCAATTGGCACAATTTTACTGGAAGCATTCATCAGGTTTTGTACGACGAACCCATCCGCGCTGCCATATTGTCCAGGAGGGTTGTCGTAGCTGGCAATGTTGGGTTTTCCGCTGCGTAAAACCAGCGGCTTTGCATTGCTCGGCGGGTTTTCAAGCTGGCCTTTGCCATTGAGGGTTTTAAAGGGTGGCAAGACAGTTTCTTTTGCGCCGTTGGCGGAGATGCTTTTGTCGGAAACCGCACTGCCTGATAGCCGTACCACGCGCCGCAACATTTCAACAAAACTGCCAGAAAGGGCCAGGTTTGACCAGGAGGCATTGGCCGTTACATGAAACAGAACAACCCAGCCATTGCCATGTTTGGCGGCTGTTACCAATGGTGTGCCATCGGCAAGGCTGGCCCAGGTGCTTTGTGGAAGGTTTGCGTTGGGTTCTGCCAATACCTGCCGGGAGACTGTCACATCATCAGGAATATTCAAATCGGCAAAAGGGCTTTGCGGGCTGAATGAGGTCAATGGCTGGGGGGTGCCCCATGTGAGGCTGCCGGCAAGATTTCGCCCCCCATTGCGCAGTAAAACAGGAATGAGGGCATTGCTCGCCGAGGCGGCCAAACGAGGGCCGGCGAAGCGTATCAGCATGCCGCCTTTTTCCACCCATTTTGAGATCGTTGCGGCGGTATCGGGTGAAATTGTACCGATGTCGGCCATTATAAGCGTTGAAACCCGATCCGCTATCAGAGATTTTGCGGCGTTGGAAATGTTTGCATCATCGGGGTAGCGCAGTTCGCTATAGGGGCCCAATGCTCTTGAGATATAATAAAGCGGTGAGAGCAAGGGTTGGGCAAGGTCGCTGTTTTCGCCCGAAATAAGCCCGACGCGGCGACGCTGAAATTTTTCATCCAGCAGATAGACGCCACCGGCATTGGTTTTGCCGGATATATCAATTCGGGCAATATCATTGCGAAGTTCAACGGGCAGTTTGAAGAGCGCTTTGGCGGACGTGGCACCTTCATCAAATGTATAAGGTGTGGTTGCCAATGAGCGGCCTTGTTCATCAAAGGCGATGATTTCTCCAGATAGGTTTTGCGTCGATTGAGGGCGAGTAACCGTAATTTCCATTGCTGAGGGATCATTGGTGGCATTTGTAATTGCGGCGAGCTGGCCGATATTTGGTAAATATATCTGAAAATCAGTTGCTGACTGCTCTTTTAGAAGTTTCGAGAGCAAAAGATCATCGGTATTTTGAAGTCCGCTGCTGAGCCATACTATCGAAGTGGGATTTGCTGCTTTTGGTAGATTTCTTAGGATTTTGATTGTTTTAGACCAGTCCGTCATAACGGGTTGAGGAACTGCGGCCTGCAGTGATTTTTTGGCCTGAACTGCCGAAATCCCAATTTGGTTAGCGGCGTTCTCACCAACTGCAAATAGCAGCGAAACTGGCCGTTCATCAGCATTTGCCTGATCAATGATCCGGTTTGCAGTCGCAATTTGAGCTGGCCATGACGCACCAGAGGCCCAGCTATTGTCGAATATTACCAGCAAAGGCCCGTTACCGCTGACGACCGGTTTTTGTGGGTTCCAGATGGGGCCTGCCATTGCCAGAATTACCAGTGCAGCCATCGCCAGGCGAAGTAAAACCAGCCACCAGGGCGAATGGGCAGGAGTTTCTTCCTGCTTGGGAATTTGCGATAATAGTCTGGTTGGCGGAAAGGCTTCTTCCCTGGGTTTTGGCGGTGTTAAGCGCAGTAACCACCAGATTACTGGTAATGTGGCAAGCGCCAGCAAAATCCAGGGTGATGCGAATGCAATGGGAAGCAAGGTCATTGCGATGCCCCAGAATTATAGGCCTGTTCGTTGCTGAGCCTTGAATGCAAAGCGACGAGAGCGGATGAAGCGGGATTGTCTGTATGATGAATTATGTGGCTCCAGCCAAGGCGTGTCAGGTGATTGGTCAAGGTTTGTTTTCGAGCCGAAAACAGTTTTGTGTAATCACCTGCCAGTTGTTCTGCACGCCCTGCAACAAATGTTGAGCCGGTTTCGGGATCCAAAAACTCGGTTCGCCCTGCATAGGGAAAGCTCTCTTCTGCCGGATCTATGATTTGCACAATATGGCCGCGGATACCGCGCTGGGCAATGGCATTTATATTTTTAATCAGCTCATCAATTGGATCAAGGAAATCGCTGATCATAATGAGTTCGGAATATTTTTTTACATGTTCTGTTGGCGGAAACCCAACATCCAGACTAGCGTGTATGAGTTCGGCGGCAATATTTTCGGCGGCATTTCTGTGTGTTGAGGGTTTGCTGACACCCGGCCAGCCAATGCGTTCGCCACTTCGGGCTAAAATGTCACAAAGTGCCAGTGCCAAAACCATTGCGCGCGATTGCTTGGATACGTCTGCAAGTTCAGATTTATACAACATGGAAGGCGAATTGTCGGCCCATATCCATAGGGTGTGGGCGGCTTCCCATTCTTTATCCTGTACATAGATATGTTCATCGCGTGCGGATCGTCGCCAATCAATCCTGGCCAGTGTTTCCCCATCGACATAGGGACGAAATTGCCAGAAATTCTCACCAACGCCGCGTTTGCGGCGGCCGTGCCAGCCGTTTATTGCGGTGTTGGATATATGTCGGGATTCGGTCAGTAGATCAGGGATGAGGGCTGCGCGCGCGCGCGCCCGCTCCAGCGTTTCAGCGCCTGATGCATGCTCAACACGGGTTCCGATGGTGGCTGACAAAATTTACATCCACTTTGATTTAAGGTCAAAGATGACTTCACATATGCTGATGCCTTCAGCTCTGGCGGCAAAGTTTAGCGCCATTCTGTGTTGCAAAACCGGTTCTGCCAATGCCATCACATCGTCAACTGAAGGGGCCAAACGTCCATCGAGCAATGCGCGGGCCCGTACGGTCAGCATTAATGCCTGGCTGGCGCGCGGTCCTGGCCCCCAGGCAATATGCCTATTTGCATCGCTGGCGCCTTTCTCTGGCTGGGCTTGCGGCCGGGCAGAGCGGACCAGGCCAAGGATCGCATCAACAACAGATTCACCCACCGGTATGCGGCGTACCAATTGTTGCAAAGATCGTAATTCGCCGGGTTTAAGAGCTGCTTTGGCGGTGGCTACACTGTCGCCGGTTGTTTCAAACAGGATGCGACGTTCCGCATCCATATCTGGATAGGGCACATCAATTTGCATTAAAAACCGGTCAAGCTGGGCTTCTGGCAAGGGGTAGGTTCCTTCCTGCTCCAGCGGGTTTTGGGTTGCCAATACATGAAACGGGGCTGGAAGATCATGGCGCTCACCGGCAATGGTGATATGATATTCCTGCATCGCCTGCAGCAGGGCAGACTGGGTTCTGGGGCTTGCCCGGTTGATCTCATCTGCCATTAGCAATTGGGCAAATATCGGCCCTTTGATAAAACGGAATGACCTTTTTTTGTTTTTATCTTCTTCCAGCACTTCGGAGCCGAGAATATCGGAGGGCATCAAATCAGGGGTAAACTGAATTCTGTTCGCATCAAGCGCCAACACGGTGCCAAGCGTTTCAACCAGTTTTGTTTTGGCCAGTCCCGGTACACCAATCAGCAGGGCATGCCCGCCAGCTAACAGGGTGATAAGAACCCGCTCAACCACTTCGGTTTGTCCGTAAATTACCTCGCCAATTGCAGATTTTGCTGCAGCAATGTCCTCAACAGCACTTTCAACCGCTGCGATAATTTCTTTGTCAGACGTTGGTTCCGCGGGATTTGAAATAACACTCATCAAAGTTCTTTCATTATCAGGTTGCTCTTAATTTGGCATGGTGGCAAATAATGATACACCAACTATTTCGTGAGTATGGCGCTTTTTTGGTTTTTATACAGTGGTTATAGTGTTCAGGACATCAAAATGACGGGAACAACCGGAAAACGACCAGAGTTGCAAGATGTGCAACAGGGCACTGCGATGTTGGAAGCACTTGTTGCACGTGCGGGCAATCACGGTAAAAACTTACCGCCTGTGGAGCAATGGCACCCGGATTACTGCGGTGAAATTGATATGGAGATTAAGCGCGACGGCACTTGGTTTTATATGGGGACACCGATAGGACGGGCGCCGTTGGTTCGATTGTTTTCAACAGTATTGCGCAAGGATGAAGATGGTGAAACTTATCTGGTGACACCGGTCGAAAAGATAAAAATCAAGGTTGAGGACGCGCATTTTCTGGCTGTTGAAATGAGCGGTACAGGGCAGGGAAATGACCAGGTGTTGACCTTTAGAACCAATGTGGGTGATGTGGTTGAAGCCAGTGCGGAACACCCGATTAGGTTTGAAATTGTTGAGGAAAATCAAGGTGTAAAGCCCTATTTGTTAATGCGTGGCCGGTTGGAAGCATTGGTGAGCCGGGCGGTAATGTATGATCTCATTGAACTTGGCGAAGAAATTGAAGTGGATGGGGCTACAATGTTTGCACTTCGTTCCAATGGAGCGGTATTTCCGATTATGAATGTGGATGATCTCAATTCTGGTGCCGGGCTGGATGATAGTGCATGAGACAGGAAAAAAACGCTCATAGAGCATTAAGCCAGCAAGCAATTTCGGCCATGCAGTTTCGTCAAAAGTTTGAGCAAAGGCAAAAACTTGCAGGATTTGGTGTGGGCGGTGGCGATCATGTGCTCAATCAGGACAAATCCAGAGTTGATGACAATTCGCTCAAAAACGCCTCCGTTTTGTTTGGGATAATCGACCGGATCGAGGGGGCAAGTGTGTTATTAACCAAGCGAACAGAGACTTTGTCGTCTCACAAGGGGCAGGTGGCGCTTCCCGGTGGAAAAATTGATAAAAGTGATGCCTCTGCCGAATCGGCCGCCCTGCGCGAAGCCTATGAGGAGGTGGGCGTTGAGCCGGAATTTGTCACCGTATTGGGGCGCCTGGGTGATTATAAATCCGGTTCCGGATATAGGGTATCTCCGGTGGTTGGAATAATTGATCCGGCATTCACTTTGAGAATAAACCAACACGAAGTTGCAGAGGCTTTTGAAGTGCCACTTTCATTTCTGATGAATGAGGAAAATCATCAAGTTGGCAGTGCGGTTTGGAATGACACGGAACGGTTTTTCTATAAAATGCCTTACGGAGAAGGGCGTGACGTCAAGCCAATCTGGGGATTGACCGCCGGGATAATTCGGATGATTTATGACAGGGTTTATGGATGAATAAAGTGCTTCCCAACGCCGAATGGCTCAAAGACCGTGATCTGCAAAAATTATTGGAATTATTGAGCGCTGATGGCGAAGAGGCGATGGTCAATGGAGGTGCTGTCAGAAATTCTTTGCTCGGGGAACCGGTGGCGGATGTGGACCTGTCAACAACCCTATTGCCTGAACAGGTTGTTGGAATATTGCAGAGCGCAAATATCAAAGTTGTTCCAACCGGTATCGAGCATGGCACGGTTACCGCCGTTCTCAACAAACGTCCGTTTGAAATTACCACCTTACGGTCTGACATTGAAACCAATGGACGACATGCGATCGTCCAGTTTGGTCGCGATTGGTTGGAAGATGCAAAGCGCCGGGATTTTAGCGTCAATGCTCTATATGTCGATAAAGATGGTACGGTTTTTGACCCCCTTGAGGGGATGATTGATATCAAGGCGCGGCGAATAAGATTTATTGGAGATGCGGAAGATCGCATCAAAGAAGACTTTTTACGGATTTTGCGGTTTTTCAGATTTTTTGCCTGGTACGGAACGGGCGCACCTGATCGAGAGGCTTTGAAAGCCTGTGTTCGTATGAAGAACATGATTGGGGATTTATCGGTTGAACGCGTTTGGAACGAGTTTCGCAAACTTCTAAGCGCTCCGGATCCGGCACGCGCCATATTGTGGATGCGGCAATCCGGGGTTTTAAATGTGGTTTTACCAGAAAGCGAAAAATGGGGCATTGATGCGTTTCAACGGTTGGTTAGAACCGAGAGCGAGTTAGGTTGGGAGATTGATCCGCTTTTGCGGTTGATGGCAATCATTCCGCCGCAACAGGATATTGTGTCTGGATTGGCTGATAGATTGCGGCTCTCAAAGGTCGACGGCAAAAGGTTGCTGGATTGGGTGAATAGTGTTGGTTCATTTGATGATGTGAATGAATATGAACTTCAAAAACTCATATATAAAGGTTCCCGGCAAGGAATAATTGACAGGCTTAAACTTGACCTGGCGCGGCTGCGTGAATTGGGAATGCGGGAGGATACGGCCCTGGTTGATGCCGTGCGTATAAGCGGTTTGCTGGATTTTGCATTGGCTTGGGAAAAGCCAAAATTTCCGCTTAAAGGCAAAGATCTGATTGAGTTGGGATATTTGCCGGGAAAAGAGCTTGGGGAAATCCTTAAATCGCTGGAAGAGCGTTGGATTAATGCCGGTTTCGGTGGATCGAAGCAGAAATTGCTTGAGAACCTACCTGAAATTTAAGCTGGAATTTTAATCGTTGCTTTTAAACCGCCAAGCGGGCTGTCATCCAGTACTATATCGCCGCCGTGGGTCCGGGCTATATCGCGGGCAATCGCAAGGCCTAATCCTGTGCCAGTATTATCCTGGTTCCGCGCCTCATCTAAACGAAAAAATGGTTTGAATACATCTTCTCGAGATTCTTCCGGGATGCCAATTCCATTGTCATCAATTTGAATGCTTAGCCAGTTTCCTCTGTGATCGGCCAAAATCTGTATCTTGTCGGCATTCTTAAGGGCATTTGACACAAGATTGCTAAGAAGTCTGGAAAATGCCCCGGGACGGACATTGATTGTAGCCCGGCCTTTGAGCTCAAATGTAAGTTTCTTGTTTCTCAAGCTGGCTTCATTTTCGAGGCGTATCAAAGCATCTTTAAGATTAATGGTTCCTGGTTCTTCATCGCCTTCGCCTCTGGTAAAGTTGACATAACCTTCAATCATCATCTGCATGTCGTCGACATCATTTTGCAATTCGTCGACCTCGGGGCTTTTTCCAAGCAATGCAAGTTGTAATTTAAATCTGGTTAGAATTGTTCGAAGATCGTGGCTAACACCCGCTAGCATTGTTGTTCTTTGTTCTATTTGACGTTCAATGCGGCCCCTCATTTCAAGGAATGCAATGCCTGCGCGACGTACCTCCTGAGCTCCTCGAGGCTTGAAGTCCCCAGGAATCGACCGGCCTTTACCGAATGCTTCCGCTGCTTCTGCCAGTTTTTGAATTGGGCGGATTTGATTTCGCAAAAACAATATCGAGATGAAAATCAAAACCAGCGATGTGCCGCTCATCCACAGTAAAAATATATGGGTGTTGGATGCGTAGGCTCTGCTTCTGCGCAGAAATACCCGCAACACATTTTTTTCAAGCTTGATTCTAATTTCCAAAAGATTGGAATCGCCAACTGTATCTATCCAGAATGGTTTTGCAATTTGCGTGGTGATTTGCTGACTGAGAATACCGTCCAGAATAGAAAAGAAAGGTTTTGGGTTGGGCGGAGGTAAGGGGGCAGGTGGCAAGATTGAAATGTTAAGAGCAAATTTTTGGCGGGCAATTTTTGTAATTGTCTCATATTCGGTATCTTGAGGGTAGGTCTCGATCACACTAACAATAGCCGATACATCGCGCACAACCGCCGTAGAAAGACGCTGAGTGACTGATTGCCAATGGCGCTCCATAAATACAAATGCGACCACTGATTGCAATAAAACCATCGGCGTGATGATAATAAGAAGCGAGCGGCCGTAAAGGCCTTTCGGCATTTGAGCAGCAATCCACCGGGTAAAGACAATCCAAGGATAGCGCAGCCGTCTTAATCTGTGTTGATATACCTCAATCGACGACACGCCCGTCCTCCATTCCGGCGATTACTTCTGTATCGCTGATATTTTGAGGAAATCATATCTATCGACACGACTTGGCACAACAGCAAAAATCCGATGAGGTTTGTGAGTAAGGTTTGTGTAGGCGGCGGCTTGCAATAATCAGCTAGTCAACATGCAATTTGTAGCCCATCCCCCGCACTGTTTGCAGCCAATTTGGTTGGGCTGGATCGGGTTCGATTTTTCTTCTCAAACGGTTGATTTGAACATCGACGGTTCTCTCGCCCGTAACATTGTCGTTTCCAAGTAGCTCCTGACGTGGAACAATATCTCCGGCATTGAGAGCAAACAAGACCATTATCTCACGTTCCCTGTCTGTAAGGCGAACCGGGGTGCCGTTATTTTTCAACTCTCTTGATGCAATCGTAAATGTATAAGGGCCAAACACCACCTGCTCAATTGCAGGTACTTCTGGCTGCGCGGTCCTTTTCAAAATTGCATTGACACGGAGCAGTAGCTCACGGGGGTCAAATGGCTTGGGTAAATAGTCGTCAGCACCGGCTTCCAGGCCGGTAATTCTCGCTTCAGTCTCTGAAAGGGCGGTAAGCATCAGAATTGGAACATCCATTTCTTCGCGTAAATATCTGGTGAAGTCGACGCCAGATTCTCCGGGCATCATTACATCCACAATCAGTAAGTCAAAGGCCAGGCCAACAAGCTTGCGGCGCGCATCAGAGGCATTGCTTGCCACAGAAACTCTAAACTCGTTTTCACTCAAGAATCGTGACAACAGATCGCGAATTCGCCGATCATCATCAATAATAAGAATATGGGCGGCGTTATCTGCTAGCGAGGCTGTTTCAGTGGCGTTCATTAAAAAACTCATATTCTCTATAGGGTTCAGAACCAAAATTCAGTACTAATTAAACCCCGGTTGGGGCTCTTGTCTGGTGTTAATCGACCGAAACTCCTTCGTTGAGCAGATGATCAAGAAAATCCCGGTCACTACGGTCAATCATATTTTGTAAAAACGCTTCGACTGCATGTGATTGCCGCGGAATGTCATTGCTGACAATGTTGGCAAATGCGGTTTCAATTCGCTTTGATTGCATTTGGGATAGTTTCAGCGCTAATTTGCGGCCTTTTTTTGTCGGGTATAATAATCGTTTGCGGCCATCATTGTCGGCGCGATGTTGAACGATGTGCCCAGACTCAATAAGTTCCTTTAAAACCCGGCTCAGACTTTGCTTGGTAATTTTTAAAATATCAAGCAACTCTGCAACCGTTAATCCGGGTATTCTGTTGGTGAAATGTAAAACCCTGTGATGTGCCCGGCCAAAACCATACTCGGATAAAACCTCATCAGCATCGGTTACGAATGAACGATAGGCAAAAAACAATAGTTCTATAATTCTGAAATTCTCGCAATCTTCTTTCGACATTGGCATTTTGATTGCATTGGCTTCGTTCATTGTTGTTCTTTCTAAATATCAAAATAACAAAATATATGTCAGGTATGTTGACATATATTTTAAATGCTCAATACTACCTTATGGAGTTTCTTGAATAAATAACAATCTGGAATTCCATTTTGGCTTAACCATTTTGCGGAATGTTCGCCCATTCCCTAAGCAGCGGGTTCTTCGGCTGGTGCCGAATACCTGAAAAGGAGTATTTGTAATGGCATCGAAATCATTTGACCAATTGGACGGCGTTATTTGGTTTAACGGAGAATTTGTTGAATGGGCGGATGCGCAGGTGCATGTGTTAACACATGGCTTACATTATGCCAGTTCGGTGTTTGAGGGTGTTCGGGCCTATGGCGGGAAGATATTCAAGCTGGATGAACACACTGAGAGGCTACATGCTTCTGCAAAACACCTTGGGTTTGAAATTCCCTGGTCGGTTGACGAAATTAATCAGGCCTGTGAAGAATCACTGGTAAAACAGGGATTAAGTGATGCTTACCTCCGTCCGGTCGCCTGGCGCGGCAGTGAAATGATGGGTGTGTCTGCACAAAAAAGCAAGATTAACCTGGCCATCGCTGTATGGGACTGGCCGAGCTATTTTGACCCGGAAGAACGCGTTAAGGGCGTGCGCCTTGATATTTCAGAATGGTGTAGACCTGATCCAAGAACGATCCCCTGCAAGGCAAAAGCTGCGGGACTGTACATGATTTGCACGCTTTCCAAACATGCGGCCGAAGACAAAGGCTATGCTGATGCGTTGATGTATGACTGGCGCGGTCGTGTGGCTGAAGCAACAGGCGCAAATGTATTTTTCGTCAAAGACGGCGTTATTCATACCCCCACACCTGACTGCTTTCTTGATGGGATAACCCGCCAGACCGTTATTGATCTGGCAAAGAAACGACAAATTGAGGTGGTTGAACGGGTCATTATGCCGGATGAAATGAGCGATTTCGAAGAATGTTTTTTGACTGGAACAGCTGCAGAAGTAACACCTGTATCAGAAATCGGCCCCCATTCTTTTACGCCGGGAACAATTTCCACAATGTTGATGGATGATTACACCAAGATCGTGAACGCAGATTGATGCGGGGGTAACATCTACTTTAAAATAGTTTCCCTTGCGTAATGATTGAATCAGCGGCAATATGCTGTTGTATATTAATCAAAACGGGGAGAGAGTGTTTTGGATATTCAATCGTTGATAATTCAACTTGTGTCAGGTGCAGTTGGTGGCGGTGCCATTGGCGGGCTGATTAAACAGGTTGGTATGGGTAATGTCGTTAATCTGATCACGGGTGCCATAGGTGGCGCTGGGGCCAGTTCATTGATGGGCATGATGGGCGGTGCTGCTATGGGCGATATGGTTGGTGGTGGCATGATCGGCACTATTGTTGGCAGTCTTGCCGGCGGTGGTGCGCTGACCGGTGTTGCAGGCCTATTGAAAAACATGCTGGGCAGCAAATAACGGCACTTTATCGTTAGCAAAATTCTGAACAATGGCTTGATAAATAACAAGCGTTAAAGGGCGGATTGAGTGCATCTCATCCGCCCTTTATTTTGGATTATGGGCTGGTTTTAATTGAGCGATGTTGCGTTGTGTATTGGTGAATTTCAAAAAAGAAATTTTTATGTAATAGTTTGCATTACAGATATTAGGATCAATTAATTTAATAGATATAAGAGGAATATCATGGCTCAGCTTCAAGTGGCGATCGTACCGGTAACCAGTTTCCAGCAAAACTGCGCGATTATTTGGGATGTAGATACTATGCAAGCCGCGGTGTTTGACCCGGGTGGCAATGTCGATCGAATAATGTCGATGGTTCGAAAATTGAAGGTCAAAGTGGAAACCATTTTTTTGACGCATGGCCATATAGACCATGCCGGTGGCGCTATGGATCTTAAAGACGTTCTTAATGTTCCAATCGTTGGGCCGCATAAGGACGATGAAATGCTGTTGTCGGGGATCGAAGACCAAGCTAAAATGTTCGAGGTCGCAGCACCCGTTCGCAACGCCATTCCAGATCAATGGCTGGAGGAGGGCGACACCGTTTCGATTGGCGGAAACAAATTTCAGATATTTCATTGTCCAGGCCATGCGCCGGGCCATGTGGTGTTTTTCTGCGAAGAAAGCCAGTTTGCCCATGTGGGCGATGTGCTGTTTGCCGGTGGCATTGGCAGAACAGATTTACCGGGTGGAAATCATGCGGACTTAATCTCATCCATCAAGGATAAGTTATTACCACTTGGGGATGATATTGTTTTCATATGTGGCCACGGCGCAGACAGTACATTTGGGCACGAACGCCAAACCAATCCGTTTTTGGTTCAATAATTAAAATTGATAATTGTAAAACTAGGGTCAGGACCCATTAATGTCATCCATTCAGCAGGCGAACTGGTCGCGCCCGAAGGGTTTGGAAGAAAGTATTCGAATAGTTGCAACAAATGCTCGAAAAGATCCCGATCTGCCCTTGTGCTTTGTTACAACTATTCGAACACTTCTTTCCAAACAGAATTGTGTGAGATTAAAGAGTCCTGACCCTAAAAAGGCCGCGTTGAACCTGGTTCAATACGGCCTTTGAGTATCGTGTAGAATAAATTCTGGAATTATGAGCGATCGAAGCTATTTACTTTTGGAAAAACGGTGCGTTCGATCAGGCTGTGACGCTCAAATACTGAAAAACGAATGCCGAGTTTCAAGCCGTAAGTGAATTCTTTAAGTCCGTTTAAAAATGCCATTGTCTGGTCCTCCTGATGCGATGTCGATGGTTTTGAAGTTCGTATATTCCGGTTGAGAAAATCTCTCTCGTTGATCTGCTATCTAGTGGGTTTTTTCTCAACGACAATTGCAATTAATTCGTACCAGCAATGCGCCGCGTGCATAGATAATGGGGATTGAGCGATAATTGAATATCTCGGGCTGTTTGCATTGGCATTGATGTGGTATTCCGGCAAAAAATACTGGAGAATGCTATGAACAGCCGTAAAGATATTCCGCAAGGTCTACCCGATGATCTTGAGGGTAAAAAGCAATTGGCCCAGAAATGGTTTGCGCAATTGCGTGATCAGATTTGTCTTTCATTTGAAAAACTTGAAACTGACCTTCAAGGCCCGCTATCCGAACTGGAAGCGGGTAAATTTGTCCAGACAAAATGGCAGCGTGATGAAGGCAAGGGCGGCGGCGGCGTTATGTCGATTATGAAGGGCCGGGTGTTTGAGAAAGTTGGTGTTCATGTTTCCACGGTGCATGGGGAATTTAGCGAGGACTTTCGCAAACAGATGCCCGGCGCTGATGAGGACCCGTCATTTTGGGCTTCCGGTGTGTCATTGATTGCCCATCCGCAAAACCCAAATGTTCCAGCGGTTCATATGAATACCCGTATGGTGGTCACCTCTCGACAATGGTTTGGCGGGGGGGCTGATTTAACTCCGGTTCTTGATCGGCGCAGGGTACAGGATGACCCCGACAGCATTGAGTTTCATCAGGCCATGAAAGCTCCTTGCGATGCCCACGCGGTGGCAGATTACGACCATTTCAAAAAGTGGTGCGATGAATATTTTTATCTGCCGCATCGCGATGAGCCGCGTGGAATTGGCGGTATTTTCTTTGACTATCAGCATTGCAGCGATGAGCAGGGCGGATGGGATGCCGACTTTGCTTTTGTTCAGGACGTGGGGAAGGCCTTTCGCGATATTTACCCGGCGCTTGTGGCGCGTAATATGGAGGATGAATGGAGCAATAAAGACCGTGAAGAGCAGCTTATTCGCCGTGGTCGCTATGTTGAATTTAACCTGCTGCATGACCGGGGCACGATTTTCGGATTGAAAACCGGGGGTAATGTGAACTCGATATTATCGTCCATGCCGCCGGTAGTTAAATGGCCTTAGAGTTTTTTAGAGAAGGCGCGCACCAATAGGGGTGTTTTCTTCGGTCCCGGCAAGCAGAATATCACCGTTCTCATCGGCAAATCCCAGCGTCAAAACCTCTGACATAAAAGGGCCGATCTGGCGCTTGGGAAAATTTATTACGGCCATGACCTTGCGACCAACCAGTTGGTCTGGTGAATAGTGAACAGTGATCTGGGCGGAGGATTTCTTTTGCCCAATCTCCTGGCCAAAATCGATCAATAATTTATAGGCGGGTTTTCTGGCTTGCGGAAAGGTTTCCGCATTGATTATTTGCCCCACTCGAATATCGACTGCCAAAAAGTCATCGAAGGTGATTTCTGCGGGTTTATTGCTCATTTTATCCTGCCAGTTCGCCGGCACGTTTGGTTGCTGCGGCAACCGCTTTGGTCATTAATCTGGTCAACCCGTCATCATCCATCAAAACCTCTAGGGCCGCTTGGGTTGTACCATTGGGCGAGGTTACGTTTTTGCGCAGGTTTGCAGGCGTCAACGGTGATTGATGCATTAATTCACCCGCACCGCACACGGTTGCCTTGGCCAGATTGTCGGCCAATTGTTTGGAGAGGCCGGCCTTTTGGCCAGCTTCAGACATGGCTTCCACCATATGAAACACATAGGCCGGGCCGCTGCCGGAAAGGCCTGTGACCGCATCAATCAATATTTCATCGTCCACCCATTCCACCTGACCAATGCTTTTAAGCAGGCCGGTTACGTTTTTGCGGTGGCCGTCATTTACTTTGCCATTGCCGACGCAAACGGTAATGCCGCGTTGCACCTGTGCCGGGGTGTTTGGCATGGCCCTTATGATTGCGGTATCTCCAAGGCCTTTTTCCAGGCCGCTCAATGTTTTGCCGGCGGCAACTGAAACCGATACTGTATCAGCGCCGATTATAGCTTTTAATGGGGGGAGGGCTGCATCCATTATCTGGGGTTTTAGGGCAATGATGATGACATCTGCGGTATAATTTTTCGGAATGGATGCTTCATGCCGAATGCTGTGTTGGGCAATAGACTTTGCCATCGCCGGATTGGGCTGTGGGTCAATCACGGTGATTGAGGCGGCTGGGAATCCACCTGCCAGCCAGCCTTCCAGCATGGCGCCACCCATATTTCCTGCCCCAATCAGGCAAACGCTAATGTCACGGCCATTCATTTATTCTAAGCCTCACCCTGGGTTTCAAACAGAACACTATCGAGCGCATCTGATGCGGATTTACCGGCCCAGACAACGAATTGAAATGCCTGATAATAGCGTTCACATGCATCGAGCGAGTTTCCCAGCAAAAATTGCACCTGTTGTTCGTTTGCGTCAATGCCACCATTCAGTGGCAATGTTTGTCTGTATACAACAGTGCCATTATTGAACCAAAGGTCAAAGTGACCAACCAGCAATTGATGGTTGATTTTTGTAACCAGTTTCAATGTTTCCATATGGCGGCGTTCTGGTACACGCATGTCGAAAGCGCAGGCCAGGTGCAGGGTTTCAATCTGGTCAATCCACGAAAGTGACATCGTATAATCAGCCCAGATCGCACCGATGAGGATGGTAATTTCATCATCACCCGGGCGATCAAATGACCAGTCATTGACCGATGCCACATGTTCTATTGTATCGAGTGGGTTGTTACACCGTTCTACTTCAAATTCATGAGGGCGCATTGCCTCTCCTCAAGTCAATATTAAATCCCTGCGAAGGGGCATTCCTTCACAAATGCTAAGCGTACTAAAATACTCTGGACGGGTTGTTCACTTGAGAGCGATATTTGATCTGCAAACATGTTGTTGCGGATCAAATAATCGCCAACGCGAATCACCCAGTAAAATCAGCATATAACGGCTGTTTGAAAGAAAAACCCCCGGGGCCGGTGAAGGCATGAAAGAACAACGGTTAGGGATTGAATCAAAGTGGCCGAATCCGTTGCTAACAGATTCAGCCAAAAGCGTTTTTCAGGTGTTTTCCACCGGCAAAAAAATATCAGTGAATGAAATTATTTTTTGGTCTTGGCGCGTGGTTTGGGAGATTTTTCCGGTTTTTCAAGGGCTGATATGCGTGTTTCCAATGCGATGAGTTGCTCTTTCAGCACTTCATTTTCTTCACGGGCGCGCGCGGCCATGTCACGAACGACGTCGAAGTCTTCGCGCTGGACCAAATCCATCTTGGCCATGACGCGTTCACCCTGGGCGCGAAAAACAGTTTCGGCTTCTTTTTGCACACCTTGCGCCAGACCGGCGGCATCGGTCATAAGTTTGGCAAATTCATCGAGGAAGCGATTTGGGCCTTGAGAGTTCATGATTTGTATCCATACGGGGCTAATGATTGTCTCTTAGAGGTAAGCAATTGTAACAAATGTTTCAAGTCAACGGTCAGAATATTGGAAATCTCGCAAAATTGATCGTTTTGACCCTTTCCCGACAATTTACCCATTGGTTTGTGTTGGGTTAACGCAAACATTTCGTTATTTAATGTGATGTGTGAAAGCGTTCACTGATTCGGTGAACCCTATAAAGGCAGAATAGATGATTATTTCGCAGTTTCCGGCATTGGTACTTACGTTTCCTGAAATTGATCCAATATTGCTACAGCTTGGCCCTTTGGCCGTGCGCTGGTACGGGCTGGCCTATGTGACCGGCATTCTTCTGGGCTGGTGGTATGCTAGGCGTCTTGTTGCCAATAACAGTATCTGGAGCGAGCAAAAACCTCCCTTTCGACAAATTGATCTGGATGATTTTTTGGTTTGGGCAGCGGTCGGCATCGTGCTTGGTGGCCGGATTGGCTATATTCTGTTTTATGACCTTGCACGATATTTGGACAATCCTATGGAGATACTCGCCGTCTGGCGTGGCGGAATGTCTTTCCACGGTGGTGCGCTTGGAACGCTCGTGGCGATGGTTTTGTTCTCGCGTTCACGGGGATTTTCAACACTAAGTTTGATGGATGTGATTGCCACGGTTTCGACATTTGGCCTGTTTTTTGGGCGCATTGCCAATTTCATCAATTCTGAGCTTTGGGGCCGGGTAAGCGATGTTTCCTGGGCGATGGTTTTTCCAAATGGTGGCGACTTGCCGCGTCATCCAAGCCAGTTATACGAGGCGCTGCTCGAAGGGCTGGTGCTGTTTGTTATTCTGCGGCTATTGATTTTTACCGGCGGTAAGCTTGCAAGGCCGGGTTACATCGCCGGAGCATGGATTTTCTTTTACGGGGTTTCCCGCATCATTGTGGAATTTTTCCGCCAACCGGATGCGCATATCGGCTATCTGGCCGGTGACTGGTTGACTATGGGCATGGTTCTTTCTGTTCCCATGCTGCTTGTCGGCGGTTATATGATGCTTCGATCACAACCAGTACCTGGTGGGTCGGCGTGACATCCAGGAAGCGTAAAAAAAAGCCTCTGATTGATCGTATTAAGCGACAGATTGCGCTGGAAGGGCCGCTTGGTATTTCAGAATATATGGCCCTGTGCCTGGGTGACCCGGAAGCCGGATATTATACCAATGGCAAGCCTTTTGGGCGGGATGGAGATTTTATTACCGCCCCGGAGATCAGCCAGATGTTTGGCGAGATGATTGGTGTGTGGTGTGTGCTGATGTGGCGGAACATGGGGAAGCCATCGAAATTTAATCTGGTGGAGTTGGGGCCGGGCAGAGGCACTTTGATGGCCGATTTATTGCGCGCGGCAAAGGTGGATGAGGGGTTTTGCAAGGCAGTTCATGTCAAGCTTGTCGAAATCAGCAAACCATTGCGGAAAAAACAGGCAACAGCACTCAAAAACTTTGATGGCAATTTACGTTGGCTGGATGATATTCAGGGAGTAAGCGCACAGCCAGCAATTTTTATTGGCAATGAATTTCTCGATGCGCTGCCACTTCGACAGTACAAGAAATCTGGCAAACATTGGCTGGAGCAGGTTGTTGGCGTTGCCGATGAAAAGCTGTGTTTTTTTAACGGGCAGGGGTGTTTTGACCCTAAGGACTTGCCGGAAAATTATGATGAAGAGCCTGACGGCAGTGTTTTTGAAATGTCGCCGGCGCGCGAGGCGATTGTTCAATACATTTCAGAACATATTGGCGGGTTTTCAGGTGCTGCGCTATTGATCGATTATGGCCACACAGAACGAGGATTTGGCGATACATTTCAAGCCGTATCCAAGCATAAATTTGTTAACCCGCTGAAAAGCCCCGGTAAGGCTGACCTCACAAGCCATGTGGATTTTTCCGCCTTTACGAAATATTTTGATGAGCGAGTAAATTATCGGCTCACCACCCAGGCTGAATTTTTGTCAAGCCTTGGGCTGGTTGAGCGTGCAGGCGCTTTGGGGCACGGAAAATCGTCTGAAGAGCGGTATGATATTGAGATGGCTGTCGAGAGGCTTGCCGGGCGCAATGCGATGGGTGAATTGTTCAAAGTGCTGGTTGCGGCAAGCAAGGAATTCAGACTAATTGGTGGTTAAGACGCTTGGTCATTGGTTAAGTGTTTTCCCGATTATGTCGATGAATTGACACGCCTTGATTTAATAAGCATCGTTGGATTTTAAACATAGAGGAATTTTTATTGTCATCTCAATTAAAACCAACGGCGGTAATGTGTCCGGCAATCTCCGGCATTGGGTCAACAATCCAGCATGGGTTTTTTACCAGAATTGGCGGGGTCACAGACGGAATTTATGCATCTTTGAATGTCGGGCTTGGCTCCAAAGATGATTTGCAAAAGGTGGCAATCAATCGAGCAAATATTTGTGCATCATTTGGGGTGGATCCGGGCCAGCTTGCAACCGTTAGTCAGGTTCATTCTGCAGATGTTGCTGTTGCTCACAGTGCCTGGGGGGATGAACGCCCGCGTGCGGACGGTGTTGTCTCAAAAACCGCCGGGCTTGTTATTGGGATTCTAACGGCCGATTGCGGGCCGGTATTATTTGCCGATGCTAAAGCCGGTGTCATTGGTGCTGCCCATGCGGGCTGGCAGGGGGCAATGGGCGGCATATTGGAAAATACCATTTCGGCGATGGAAGAACTGGGCGCCGCAAGAGAGAATATTATTTCAACGCTTGGCCCATCCATTTCGCAGGCTAATTACGAGGTCGGGCCGGAATATATTGCTAAATTTCTGGATGCTGATGCGGAAAATCAAAGATACTTTATTCCTTCAGGTAAGGATGATCATCATTTGTTTGATTTGCCCGGCTATGTGGCTGATCGGCTAACTAAAGCTGGGGTTCAGGCTAGTGCGCTTGGAATTTGCACCTATGCGGAGGCCGATAAATTTTATTCCTATCGCCGTTCTGTGCACCAAAACGAGACTGATTATGGTCGTCAGATTTCAGCAATCATGTTGAGTGCTTGAACCCACTTAAAGGAGTTTCAAAATGCTTCATTTTACCCGCGATGAGTTTGCCGGACGGTTATTCAAACTAACGTCCTCGATGAAGGCAAATAATCTGGATGCAATGCTGTTGTTTGCGCAGGAAAGCATGTTCTGGCTGACCGGATACGACACTTTCGGATATTGTTTTTTTCAATCGATGGTGGTGAAATCAAACGGGGAAGTGGTGCTTTTGACACGGTCTGCCGATCTTCGCCAGGCGCAATTAACATCCATCATTGAGAATATCGTCATCTGGAAAGATGGTGCCGATGCTGAACCGGTCAGTGATCTAAAAGCACTGCTAATGGATATGGGGTTAAAGGGCGCAAGGCTGGGTGTTGAATATAACACGCACGGATTAACCGCCTATTATGGTCGTGCGCTTGATGCGGGCTTAAAAGAATTCACCGAACTTGTTGATGCATCCAATATTGTTGGTGCGTTGCG
>JALSIJ010000245.1 GCA_026981655.1 Rhizobiaceae bacterium
GAACGGCCTTGCAACCGATTTGGGCATGAATGGCACCCCTTCCTATGTCATTGGTGACGAGGTTATTTTTGGCGCGCTGGGCTATGATGTGCTTAAGGCAAAGATTGATAATCTTCGTAAATGCGGGAATACCCGCGCTTGCTAAGGCTAACGGGTTGTTTGATTTCTTAAATTTAAGTAATTTCTCAGCTGATTATATAGCCTGAAGCCTATTGCCTCCCAAAAAAAGTAACGCAATGCCCATTGGGAGGCAAAAAACACAGTACAAAGGCCTTTGGGGCTTTGAATATTCACAATCAGGCCATATAAGGTTTCAGGTTGTCATGCCGTTTGCATGATTCCTATTCTATGACCGATTGCAGGCCCAGATGGCAAAACCAATCTACATATTAAACGGCCCCAACCTAAACTTGCTTGGGCAACGTGAGCCAGGGATTTACGGCGCTGACAGCCTTGATGCTATTCGCGACGGCTGCAATCCGCTGGGCGAAGAATTTGGGTTTAAGATCGACTTTCGGCAATCAAATCACGAAGGCGAATTGGTTGACTGGATACAGCAAGCTGATGGCGCATCAAGCGGTGTGATTTTAAATGCGGGCGGATACACCCATACATCTGTTGCCTTGCATGATGCGATAAGAGCCGGGTCCGTTCCGGTGATAGAATTGCACTTGTCAAACATTCATGCACGAGAAGATTTTCGCCACAAGTCCTTTATCTCTCCCGTTGCCAGCGGTGCGATTTTTGGATTTGGTGC
The DNA here is from genome assembly GCA_026981655.1 of Rhizobiaceae bacterium. Lineage (GTDB taxonomy): Bacteria > Pseudomonadota > Alphaproteobacteria > Rhizobiales > Rhizobiaceae > SZUA-100. The sequence continues at coordinate 758 of JALSIJ010000245.1, forward strand.
CTACGGCTATCAACTGGCAATTCGGGCAATGGCATCATTGCTTGCTGAAAAGAATAATACATAACGCGTAATCAAAATTTGGAAATTGAGGTTTAATTTAGCCCATGACAGACAAAAAAAACGGCATCAGCACAGATCTGGTGCGCGAACTGGCCGAACTTCTGGTCGAAAAAGACCTGAATGAAATCGATGTGAAAGACCACGATGTGCGTATCCGGCTTTCGCGCGGTGCTGCCAGCATCGCTCAGCCACAGGTCGCTATGGCACCTGCCCCGGTGGCAGCGGTTGAAACGGCGGGCGCTGTGGCACCGGAGAAACCGAACGATAAAAACGCGGTTCCCTCACCCATGGTTGGAACCGTATATCTTGCCTCTGCTCCTGATGCGGCACCTTATATATCCGTTGGATCGCAGGTGAAAGAAGGCGATACAATATTGATTGTTGAGGCCATGAAAACCATGAACGACATTGCAGCGCCGCGTTCCGGCACAATAACCGCAATATTGGTTGAAGATAAACAGCCGGTAGAGTTCGGCGAAGCACTTGTTGTAATTGAATAGTTCAGGGATCGTATAATGTTTAAAAAGGTCCTCATTGCCAATCGCGGTGAAATAGCGCTTCGAATTTTGCGCGCCTGTAAGGAACTGGGTATTGGAACGGTTGCTGTTCATTCAACCGCAGACGAGACTGCTATGCATGTGCGGTTGGCCGATGAAAGTGTTTGCATTGGCCCGCCCGCATCGAGCGAATCCTATCTCAATATCCATCAAATTGTCGCGGCATGTGAAATTACTGGCGCAGATGCCATTCATCCAGGCTATGGGTTTCTTTCTGAGAACGCCAAGTTTGCGGAAATCCTTGAGGCGCATGGCATCACATTCATTGGGCCGTCATCGGCTCACATTCGCACAATGGGCGACAAAATTGAGGCTAAGATAACCGCGAAACGGCTTGGCATTCCTGTCGTCCCAGGCTCTGAAGGTGCTGTGAACACGCCTCAGGAAGCCAAAGATATTGCCGACGATGTTGGTTATCCGGTGATTATCAAGGCCGCATCCGGTGGCGGTGGTCGCGGAATGAAAGTTGCAAATTCTGCTGACGAAATTGGTGCCGCACTCAATTCCGCCCGTAAGGAAGCGGGTGCTGCATTCGGTGATGACGTGGTTTATATTGAGAAATATCTGGCCAATCCCCGTCATATCGAAGTTCAGGTAATGGGCGACGGGGTTAGTCGCGGTGTGCATTTGGGCGAACGCGATTGTTCATTGCAGCGCCGTCACCAGAAGGTTTTTGAAGAGGCAAATTCACCCGCATTGAACGAAGAGCAGCGCAACCGTATTGGCGAAATCTGCGCCACGGCCATTGGCGATATGGGCTATTCGGGTGCCGGTACTATCGAATTCCTGTATGAGAATGATGAGTTTTATTTCATCGAAATGAATACCCGATTGCAGGTGGAGCACCCGGTAACCGAAATGATTACCCGGATTGATCTGGTCAACGAACAATTGCATGTGGCCTCTGGCAACGGGTTGTCGTTTTCGCAAGATGAAGTGAGCTTTATGGGTCACGCCATCGAATGTCGGATCAATGCGGAAAATCCCCGCACATTTGTCCCTTCACCCGGCACAATTTCTTATTATCATCCGCCTGGCGGCTTGGGTGTGCGGGTGGATTCCGGTGTTTATCAGGGATACAAAATTCCACCCTATTATGACAGCCTGATCGGCAAACTAATTGTACATGGCCGTACCAGGCCAGAATGCCTTATGCGATTGCGCCGGGCGTTGGATGAATTTGTGGTTGGAGGCATTGATACAACCCTGCCTTTATTCCAAGACCTTGTCACCAATGATGATGTGATAGCTGGCGATTACAACATTCACTGGCTGGAAAAATACCTCGCTGCAAAAGAGTAGCCAATGAGTGGTCATGAAGACCTGATTATGGAAATCACCCCGCAGGTATTGCTCAAGGCCTATGCTTGCGGAATATTCCCAATGGCGGAATCTGCGGATGATCCCGGCTTGTTTTGGGTAGAACCGGAAAAACGCGGCATTATCCCGCTGGATAGTTTTCATATTCCCAAACGGCTGGCGCGAACTGTTCGGCAAAACCGGTTTGAGATACGCTTTGATACGGACTTTGACGCCGTTATTAATGCCTGTGCAGAAGTCGCCCCTGCCCGCAATACAACCTGGATAAACGGACGCATCAAGCGGCTTTATGGAGAGTTGTTTGAACTTGGCCACTGCCACAGTGTCGAATCCTGGGCGGATGGTGAACTTGTAGGTGGTCTATACGGGGTTAAACTTGGCGCGGCTTTTTTTGGCGAGAGCATGTTTTCGCGCGTAACAGATGCATCCAAAGTTGCGCTGGTGCATTTGGTGGAGCGTTTGCGCCGTAATAGCTTTAAGCTGCTCGACACTCAATTTACCACTGAGCACCTGATTAAGTTTGGTGCGATTGATGTGCCACGTGCAGAATATGAAATTCTCTTGCAAAACGCCCTAAATCATGAGGCCGAATTTTAGTTGTAGACATGACGCATTCTACGCAGAACGGATTTTGCGGCGCTTGGTATGGGCTGAAGGTTGACCGTTAAATTCGTGCCACATACGGTTCGTTACCCAGATCATCAACAGGAAAATACTGCCCAAAAACCCGATGGTAAGGTTGCGCACAGAACTTGACATCGAACTGTTTGCAGATACCAGATTGACCGAATTATCGTGGCTGGCCCGGACAGTTGTAATTTTGTCTTTCACCCGCCTGGCCTGGCCAATCGCTTTCCGTAATATCAGTGAATTAAAAGCCGCCTCTTCCACATTTGGCAGAACCTCTTTATCAGATTGCTCAACGACCAATCCCAATTTATGGTTATAACTGTCCTGAACAGCATAGCCCATCGGGCTGCCTGCCAGTTTTGAATTATCCAAACTAAATGCAGATGCGGTGCTAAGGGTGGCGAAAATTATGAACAGTAAAGTGGTTACAAGTATAAGCGCTATTAAGCTTCCGTGAATAGTCGCCAGATAAACGGGTTTTTGCGATTCATCTGTTGAAACGACAAATGGCTTTTCCGATATGGCATTCAAAGGTTTCATCGCATTCTCAAACTTCTGCTGATTCTTTATATAATTAGATAAACAGTCATTCTTGTTCCATCTTTGCTGATAATATGGTTTTGCATGAGCAATGTTGTGGCAAGATTGTGGCCATCTACAGATTTTATGAGGAATAGGCCTGAATTGACTGATAAAGCCGAGTTTAAAATCCGAGCCGCCCGCATTGATGAACAAACTCCTATCAACGAAATGATTCTGCTCTCAAAAGCCCATTGGGGATATGACGAAGCATTCATTGAGGCTTGTCGGGATGATCTATTCATCAGTATCGAGCGAATTCAATCCGACGAATTTCGCGTTTTGGAGCTAAGTGGAAGAGTGGTCGGGACAGTTGAGGTAACAATTGAACATCATGAAACCCATCTTCAAAAACTATTTGTGGCCGCCGACCTTATTGGCAGTGGCGCCGGGCGTATTCTATTTGAATGGGCTGTATCACGTGCCAGAAAGTTCAATGGCGCCAAAATAATGCTGATTGAATCAGAGCCCAAAGCGCAAGCATTTTACCAGCATATGGGAGCCAGGTTGATTGGCGGAGCGCCTTCGAGTGTATTTCCCGATAGAATTCTGCCACTGCTGAAATTTGACTTGTAATTAGCCGGATGTCGGTGCGTTTACGTTCGAATCCATTTTACAGTCAACCAGCCAAACGTCATAAATCGGGTGCTCTACGGCATTAAGGCCCGGGCTATCGGCAAACATCCAGCCGGTAAACAGGCGCCTGATTTTACGCTCCAGTGTGATTTCATCAACCACAATAAAGGATGTTGTTTTTGGCGTCTCGGATGGGGGCCGCGAATAACAGACCTTTGGCGTTACCTGTAACGCACCGAATTGCACGGTCTCATCTATATAGACATCGAAGGTAATAATGCGGCCGGTGATTTTGTCGATTCCGGAAAACACAGCAACACTATTGCTGATTTTTTCAGCCTGAGCGATGCTTGTAACCGCAAGCGGTAAATACAGCATAACAAAGGCTACCAAAATGGTGTTCTTAATTCTTGTCAAAGGATTCATTGTGGTCCGCTCACGAATATTTTTCATTTATGCCTGCAGCTCTGCTGAAAACCGCAACCGCACATAATCGGCAATCCAGTTTCCGTTTTCATCGCATAAGGACGGCCTTAGCGCCTCGATCACCCGTGAATAGGCGGTTTCGATTTCCGATCCGAATTGCTCAAAAAAAGGCGCCCGCATGGTTTCCAACCAACCACGGATTTCCGTCGGTAAGGGCGTTGGGCGATAAAAGGAGTGCATCAAATTGACCTTGAAGCCAGCGTTTTGGAGCATCTCTGCATATTGATCGGTGGTTGGGAAAAACCATGGGGAGGCAAGCGACGTATCGCCACCCATCATTGAGCCTACCGCGTTCATAGCGGAGGAAATTGCCGCCACATTGCCAAAGCCACCAAACTCGCCGACAAAACGTCCACCGGGTTTTAAGGCCGTCGCAACGCCATCCAGCACCTGTTCGGGCTGCAACATCCAGTGCAAAGCGGCGTTCGAAAACACCGCATCAAATTCCTGATTAAATTGCAAAGCGTGGCCGTCCATTCGAATAGCATCCACACCTTTCGAGCGGGCCGTCTCGACAAAGCTCTGGCTCGCGTCAACGCCAATTACGCTTGCACCGGCCTCAGAAATTTTCTGCGTTAAAACGCCGTCGCCGCAGCCAAGATCAAGGATTCGCTCGCCCTCTTGCGGCGCGAGCAATTCCAGCACATCCTCACCGAACTTACTGACAAACCGGGTATTTTTATTGTAAGTTTGCGAATTCCAGGTTTGGAAAGACGGATTGTTTTGGTTGCCGATTGGCGTTACGGAGCCCATGCGTCATAGTCTCCGGTTACACGTGGACGTTTTTCCTGCGACGCGATCGAACCCTTTGGCCGATAAGCACCCGGCGTACCGGTCAAATTTTCCTGGTGAGGTTTTTGCCATTCCATTGGTTGATAGCCATCTTGCGTTGGTGGCGTATCGACCCGGTAGTGCATCCAACCGTGCCAACCCGGACCAATTTTGCTGGCCTCTGCCACGCCGTTATAAATGACCCAACGCTTGCCTTCATCGCTTTGATAATAGATATTTCCCGCGGTATCCTCACCGACACGATTGCCTTTACGCCAGGTAAAAAACCGGGTGCCAAGGGTTTGACCATTCCACCAGGTGAAAAATTGCAGGAAAAAGTTCTTCATAATATTTTGGCCAATATGATCGATTGCACTCTTGTGTGTTATTCTATGAACTCAATTTACAATCAAGCACTGATTGGTGCTTCCACGACTTTGCCGCTAAATTGTGATGATATTGCAGCAAATACAACTACTAATTCAGCTAAATTTACTTTTTTGCTCCAGCGACCGGATTTTTAATTTCATCAATATCCACCAGATTCCATTCCATGCCCTCATTTCGATAAATTCGTTTTCGAAGCCGCGTGTAATCTCCCACATCATGAGCAAGGCGCTCTCCGACAACAATGCAGCGTAAAGTTTCGTTCCCGGTGTTTTTGATCGAGTGGGACAATCCACCCTTCCGGTAACCGATGAAATCACCCTCTTTGATTGCGAGTTTTTCATCGCCAATAAAAGCAGTTGCAGTTCCAGCCAGCACATATACGCATTCATCTTCAAAGTAATGCAGATGGTGTTCTGTGGTCTCGCAACCAGGCTCAACTTCGATAATATGAAAGCCTATGCCGGTAAGTCCTGCTAGATCACCAAGGGACTTGTTAATCCGGATAGCATTAGAATTCAGAAAATGGGTCTTTTCCAGCCCTGCCATTTCCTCAATTTCTTCGCGTGTAATCAAATATTTCTCATCGCTCATATCAATTGTCTTTCAATTTCAGCCCTAAAAACTCCAAATAAACTTAACGTGATTTTTGCATAACAATCGCCGCAATTCCAGAATCGTGTTTACCGCAATTATCGGTGGTGCCCGTCTGGGCAAAGCCATGCTTTGAATAAAAGGCAACAGCGCCGGTGTTTTTTTCTTCCACTTCAAGTCTGACTATTGGCACTTCAAAAAATGATTCTTCAATCTCATCCAACAACAATGCGCCAACACCCCTGCCCTGAAAATCAGGAGATACATAAAGTTGGGCAAGTTTCACCTCATTGTCGGAAATTTGCCGCCCATAGGCCATGCCTGCAATGGTTTTGCCATCATCAGCTACCAGAAATTCAGATTTTGGTGCGTTAAGCTGCTTTTCCAACGCATCCAACGAATGCCATCCCCGAGTGATTTCACTCACTCGGTCACGACCATAGATATTATCATAGGTCGCATGCCAGGTTTCAGCCAGAAGGCCTTGAATAATCACCAGGTCTTTCTTTGCGGCAGTGCGCACCCACATTGATTAAAGACCGATTTTCTTGCGCAACATTTCATTGACTGCCTTCGGATTGGCCTTGCCGCCGGTGGCTTTCATCACCTGGCCAACGAACCAGCCAATCATATTTGGCTTATCGAGAACCTTTGCCACCTGATCAGGATTGGCGGCAATCACTTCATCAACGGCTGCCTCAATCGCACCGGTATCGGTGACCTGCGCCATGTTGCGTGCTTCTACGACTTCTTTGGGATCGCCGCCCTCGTTCCAGATAATCTCGAACAGGTCTTTGGCGATTTTGCCGGAAATCGTATCATTTTTGATCAAATCAACAATTGCGCCGAGCTGGCCGGCCGAAACAGGTGTTTCATCAATGGTTTTCCCGGCCTTATTGAGCGCGCCGAGCAGATCATTGATCACCCAGTTGGCTGCCTGTTTGCCATCACGGCCTTTTGCAACATTTTCAAAATAATCGGCGACCGCCTTATCGGCCACCAGAATGGAGGCATCATAGGCAGACAGACCCATATCGGAAATCAAACGGGCGCGCTTGTCATCCGGCAATTCCGGCAGGTCTTTGCGCAGGGCGTCCACATAGGCATCATCGAATTCAAGCGGCAGCAGATCAGGATCCGGGAAGTAACGATAGTCATGCGCTTCTTCTTTTGAGCGCATGGAGCGGGTTTCGCCCTTAGCCGGGTCATAAAGCCTTGTTTCCTGATCAATTTTGCCGCCATCTTCCAAAATCTCGATCTGACGGCGGGCCTCACATTCAATTGCCTGCCCGACAAATCGGATTGAATTGACATTTTTGATCTCGCATCTGGTGCCAAATTCACCGCCCGGCTTGCGCACGGATACATTGACATCGGCGCGCAACGAGCCCTGCTCCATATTGCCGTCGCAGGTGCTGAGATAGCGCAGGATAGAGCGCAGTTTGGTCACATAGGCCTTGGCCTCGTCGCTGGAACGAATATCAGGTTTCGAAACGATCTCCATCAACGCCACGCCAGAACGGTTGAGATCAACAAAGCTCATGGTCGGGTGCTGATCGTGTAGGCTTTTGCCGGCATCCTGCTCCAGATGCAGCCGTTCAACGCCAATTTCAACTTCCTCGTAATTGCCTTTTTTGTCTGGCCCGACACGCACAATAATTACACCTTCGCCAACAATCGGCTGGGTGAACTGAGAAATCTGATAGCCCTGCGGCAAATCAGGATAGAAATAGTTTTTACGGTCAAATACCGATTTATTGTTGATTTGGGCATTCAGCCCAAGGCCGGTGCGCACAGCCTGCGCCACGCATTCCTCGTTGATAACCGGCAGCATGCCCGGCATTGCGGCATCCACCAGCGATACATTGGAATTTTGCTCACGACCAAATTCGGTTGATGCACCGGAAAACAGTTTTGACTGGCTTGAAACCTGGG
>JALSIJ010000246.1 GCA_026981655.1 Rhizobiaceae bacterium
TGAAGTCGTACTTGATGATATGATCATCGAGGAGAAAAAGCGGGTAGCGGTCGAGTTTTTTCGCGAGGCCTGGTTTGCCGCATTGGCTGAGGGGATAGAGCCACACATTCTTGCTGAATCTGCCTTATATACGGCGCTGTCAGAACTGACCCGCTATCACGGTGAAACCTGCGTTTCGGCGATTGTCAGCCAATTGCCGCAGCAGGTGGAAAATGGTGACTTTCTGATTGACCGGGTACTTCAGTAAACTTTTTATTTACTTGTCAAAAGCGCCAATTTGTTTTTCCTTCTCTTGTGGCAGGGTTTGCTCTAGGAATATTTGGGGCCAATTGACTGTTGCACTGCTCAGGAGCGCTTCAAGAACATGCGGGTTAAAATATATGCAAACAGAGCCTGTTGCCGGATCATCAATATCCTGCTGCCGGGCTTGCTTTTGTGTTTCAGCCTGTGGCTTCCAGACATCGGGTATGCAGCAACCCAAGATGCCGACAAACCGGCAGAGCTGACAATTGATGGCAAGATTAAAAAGAAGTCGGATAGCTCCCCCACAATTGGTGATGGCCCGCTGATTGATCTTCCCGCGCCATTGGAAATCCTGCCCCCAAAGGAAAATAATCAAAATGCCGGCGAGAGAAATGAAGATAGTTTTGATTTAAAACCGGATGCTAATTCGGTCGAACTTCCTCCCATTCAGCGAGATTTTTCAAAACTGCCAAAGCCAGTGGCGCAAATGCGCAATCTCATTATGAAGGCGGCGCGCTCGGGCAAAATAGAAGACCTGCGCGAGCTGATAGGGTCAGGTGAGGACATCACCATGTTGTCGCTCGGCGGTATTGATGGCGACCCGATCGAGTTTTTCAAAAGTCTTTCGGGCGATGATCAGGGTCATGAAATTCTGGCTATTTTATTGGAGGTGCTTGAGGCCGGCTATGTGCATTTGGACGCTGGCACCGACCATGAGCTTTATGTTTGGCCATACTTTTTTGCCTGGCCTTTGGATCGCTTAACCCCGGTTCAAAAAGTTGAGTTATTTCGTATCGTCACCGCCGGTGATTATGAAGACATGCTAATGTTTGGCGCCTATATTTTTTACCGCGTTGGTATTACGCCACAGGGCAGGTGGCGGTTTTTTGTCGCCGGTGATTGAACCTGATTTCACGACCCGGCAGTCGGCAGGAACTTTCTGATCGCGACGGTCACCAGTGGCACAAACAGTGCCACCAATCCATGAAATCCAAAATACCAGATTTTTCCGGCAAGCGGTTCAAAAACTTCCGAATTGATGAAAACGCGGGCAAAATACCATGTGACCGCGATGCATATTACCAGCAGTACTGAAACAAGTGTCGTTAGCATGGGGAAGATTGAGCGCCAGCGGGCGGCGGCATAAAGTAAAATCACTGATATTACGACACCAATTCCAGCGCCAATAATAGTAACCTTCATTTCCCAAAACGGATGCGAAAGACTGTATTTGGAAAACAGCCCTAGCATTTGCAGAATGGCCAATAGAAGCAAGGCGCCGGCCAGCGAAATCATGTTTTTCATAAGGTTATTTCTGTTTAATTGGGTTCAGACCCTAATACCTGTGTTTAAATATGCTGCAAAATAATGCGCTTGGGCCCGATCATCTGCAAATCAACAAATGTTCATCCAGGCCAGCTTTAAAAGGCTCTCGGCTGTAGCCCCGCCTGAAACCAGCAGATGAAGTTATAAATTGAAAACACCGGTAGACCGGTTGCCGCTTTAATATCAGCAGCATAGGGAACCATATTCGTGCATTCCAGAACAATTGCCCCAATTTCTGGATGGATTGTTGCAAGTCTTATTGCCGCTTCAACATTTTCCGCGCGTGCCTTATTCACATCGAACTGAGGGCAGTTATCCAAAATTGAGGTGGAAAATTCAGCATCCTCTGCTGGTCCCCCAATCGGGGTGTCCAGCGCACAGCCAGCTTTTTCAAGATGTTCTTGGCTCAGGCTTGCGGCAGAAATTGTCAATATCCCAACTCTTTTATCGGGCGGTAACAGGCTTTGAACCATCGAAACCTGCATTAAAGATGATGTGGCAACCGGCACCTTGAGGGCGCTTGAAAGCTCATGTTGAAACAGTGCAAGAAATCCGCAAGTAGTGGTGATGCCATCGACACCATCTTCCACAAGTTCGCGTGCCGCATCAAGAAAGCTATCGTATAATCCGTTGGCATCATTGCGCACCACCCGATCGGGCGATGCATCGCGCACAACCTTGTAATGCACCGGAAATGGCCAACTCAATGCATTGCCCATGTCGCCCGGAATGCGGGGAAATTGTCCTTCAAGCATCAAAATACCTACGCTTGCCCCATAGATGGATTTTCCCCCACTGGTCATGTTATTTCAGCTCCTCATTGGGCAACTAAATGCACGCATTGGCTTTCTCGCGCACGGTTACATATGATGTCAGGGTGGTCAATTCATTGCTTGTTGTCCGTTCGCCGACATTTCAAAAGAGGCGGTGGGTTTGAATGAGCCGACGCTGGTGAATATTATCTCGCAACCCTTGCAGGAAGCCAATGCACTGGTGAGTGAGTGGATGACATAATGATAATTTATCGATAAATCGTTGACATTGTCTCGATTTACTGGAAGCATATAGAAAAGGCGTGCGAAAAATCATCGCTCGGGAGGAAATCATTGGGGAAGTCATCAGCCAATAACAACAGGCGGGTCGCCATAATTGGCGCCGGAATTGTTGGTGTCTCAACCGCAATATGGTTGCAGCGCGATGGCTTTGATGTGGTTCTGATCGACAAAGAAGGCCCGGCCGCTGGCACATCTTACGGTAATGGCGGGGTGCTTGCTTCTTGTGCGGTGGTGCCTGTCAACGCACCCGGATTGATGAAAAGTGCTCCTGGCATGTTGCTGCGGCCCGATAGTCCTTTGTTCCTTCGATGGTCATATTTGCCAAAAATATTGCCCTGGTTATTCAAATATTTAAGCAAGGCAAATGCCCGTGATACCCGTCATGTGGCCAAGGCGCTGACCGCAATTCTTTATGATAGCGTTGAGCAGCATCAGGCTTTGGCCGATGGTACCGGTGCAGAAAAATGGCTCAAACCGTCCGATTATATTTTTGTTTACAACCGCCGCGAGGACTTTCTAAAGGAAAGCACGACCTGGGCGCTTCGTCGTGAAATGGGTTTTACCTGGGAGGAATTGGGTGCCGCGGCCTTTGATGAATATGACCCGATATTTAAAGGCACCCGGCAATTTGCAATTAAGATGTCTGATCATGGGCATATTTCAGATCCGGGAAAATATGTGACCGCCCTTGCCGACCATATTGTGAAGCAAGGGGGTGAATTGGCAATTTGTGAGGCCCGTGACCTGGAAATTCAAAATGGCAAAATATCCGGCGTTTTAACATCCAATGGATTGATTGAGTGTGATGAGGTGGTGCTTGCAGCCGGTGTTTGGTCGAAGCCCTTGGCTGAAAAGCTCGGCGTAAAAGTGCCTATGGAAACCGAACGTGGTTATCACATAGAGCTGGTCAATCCATCGCAAATGCCAAGATCGCCGATGATGCTGGCTTCCGGAAAATTTGTTATTACCCCGATGGAGGGACGTATTCGTTGCGCTGGAATTGTAGAATTTGGCGGGTTGGAATTGCCGCCAAGCAAAGCGCCGTTTGAGCTGCTTAAGCGCCAGATAAATCAGGCGATGCCGGGATTGACCTATGACCATGTGGAGGAATGGATGGGGCACCGGCCAGCACCATCTGACTCCATTCCGCTTATTGGCCCGGTTGCAACTGTTAAAGGTGCATGGGCGGGGTTTGGCCATCATCATATTGGTCTGACCGGTGGTCCAAAAACCGGACGCATGATTGCCGATATGATCGCCAACAGAAAAAGTAACATTGACCTTGCACCATTTGAGGTTTCGCGGTTCACTCATTAACAGAGTGCCTGGTTTTTCCAAGATGCTGCCGCTTGGAAAAACTGATTATAATAAAGGCAGCGGGAGATCAGTTATGAAACTGCTGAAGAAAATACTACTGGGAACAGTTGCCGCAACATTTGCAGTTGGTTCTGCAGCCGCAGCCGAAAAATGGGATATGCCAATGGCCTATTCCGCAACCAATTTCCATTCAGAAATGGGCGTTGTGTTTGCAAATAAGGTACGTGATTACACCAAGGGAGAGCTGGATATTACCGTTCATCCAGGTGGCTCGCTGTTTAAGGGTGGCGAAATCAAGCGCGCTATTCAAACTGGACAGGTAAATATCGGCGAGCGCTTTATGGCCGCTCACGCCAATGAAATTCCGCTTTTGGGCTGGGACAATCTTCCTTTTGTTGCAACAACTTACGCCGATAATGACAAGCTTTGGGCAGTGGCAAAAGGCCCTGTAACAAAAAAACTTGAAGCGCTCAATCTGGTAACTTTGTATACTTGTCCTTGGCCGGGTCAGGGTTTTTACTTCAAAAAAGAAGTGAAATCATCCGCCGATACAAAGGGCATTAAATTCCGCTCCTATAATACGGCGACCGCAACATTTGCCGAAGCATTGGGCATGGTTCCAGTTCAGGTTGAAGCTGCTGAATTATCGCAAGCGCTGGCAACCGGTGTTGCAGAAGCGTTTATCTCATCCGGTTCCACCGGCTATGACCGTAAGGTATGGGAACATTTGACCCACTATTACAAAGTTAACGCCTGGCTGCCGCGCAATTATGTGATGGTCAATAAAACTGCCTGGGAAGGTCTGGACGATGCAACCCGCGCAGCCCTCACCAAAGCCGGTGACGAAACCGGTGCTGCCTGTGCTGCAAAATCTGCAGAACTGGCAAACTGGTATTTTGAGCAGTTGGAGAAAAACGGCATGACCGTTACCGATGCAGGCCCTGAATTCCTGAAAGAATTACAAGCAATCGGTGCGACTATGCAGGCGACCTGGTTGAAAGATACCGGCGCTGAAGGCAAGGCAATTCTCGACGCCTATAACGCCAAATAAACCAATATTCACGGCCTCGGAATCAATCGGGGCCGTGTTTTTTTTGACGGGGAGGTAGCGCGTGAGGGACTGGCAACCATTTTTAGGCCTGCCGTTATGGGTTTGGCTGTTTGTATTTCCAACGCTGTTGGCAGCGTTCTGCCTGATAAAAGGTGATGTGGCGGGCCGAGTTTTACGTCCTGTCTGGCGCTTTTTGGATAAGGTCTATCATGCCTCTGGCATGGTGGCCGCCGGGTTCATGGTGCTCATTCTACTGCTGATCATCGCGCAGATGATCGCCCGTTGGTCGTCAATCACATTTCCTGGCTCTACCGAATATGCGGGCTACGCAATGGCCGCAACATCGTTTTTTGCGCTCAGCCATGCACTGACTAAAGGTGCCCATATTCGGGTGTCTATTTTTCTGAAAATGAACAGATTTACCACCATGTGGCTGGATGCAACCGCTATGCTCATTGCCGCAATTACCGCCACATATTTTGCCCGATACGCGATAAAAACCAACGTCCTTTCCGAAATACTGAACGACCGGACACAGGGGCAGGATTTTGTGCCCGAATGGTTGTTGTCCTTCTTTTCGATGTTTGCCAATTCGCCAACAAAATGGGGGGAAATCTGGGCAAATACAGGCTCTGAATGGGTTTATACCCCCGTGTGGCTGCCGCAATTACCCATGTCGATTGGCACTGTATTACTGGCGATTGCCATTTGGGATCACCTGACCCGGTTGCTGGTTAACCGAAAAACCCAGATCAAAGGGGAGTCAATCGAATGAGTGAGTTATACGCCACCATAATTTTCCTCTTTGTGCTTTTTCTGCTGTTGGGCAGCTCTGTTTGGGTTGGTCTGGCGCTGATGGGCGTTGCCTGGGTTGGCATGGAATTGTTCACTTCGCGCCCAGCCGGTGATGCGATGATAACCACTATCTGGACCGGCGCTTCAAGCTGGACCTTAACCGCATTGCCACTGTTTATCTGGATGGGGGAAATTCTCTATCGAACGCGGTTATCGCAAGATATGTTTCGCGGGCTTGCCCCGTGGCTGCGCTTTTTGCCCGGCGGCCTGCTGCACACCAATATTGCTGGCTGTACAATTTTTGCAGCTGTTTCCGGCTCGTCTGCCGCAACTTTGACAACGGTTGGGAAAATGTCGATCCCGGAGCTGCGCAAACGTGGCTACCCCGAACATATGATCATCGGCACGCTGGCCGGGGCAGCCACATTGGGGTTGATGATTCCGCCATCGCTGACCTTGATTGTTTATGGCGTTACCATCAACGAATCGATCACCAAATTGTTCATGGCCGGCATTTTTCCGGGCCTTGTGCTGGCCGGCCTGTTCATGGCCTATATTATGGCCTGGGATTTCTTCTCCAAGGGTAAGCGCCCCGACCCGGAGCCTGAAATGAGCCTTGGTGAAATGTTTGCCGAAAGCCGGTTTTTAATACCGGTTTTACTGCTGGTGACCGTGGTAATTGGCTCGATGTATTCAGGCTATGCGACCGCCACCGAGGCCGCCGCTGTGGGCGTAGTTGGCGCTTTGGTTCTGGCTTTATTTCAAGGCTCTTTGAGCGTCTCAACATTCACCGAATCCCTTATGGGTGCAACGCGAACATCCGCTATGATTGCGTTGATATTGATGGGCGCTTTCTTTTTGTCTCTCTCGATGGGCTTCACTGGCCTGCCAAGGGCACTGGCCCACTGGATTGATGAGCTTAATCTATCTCCATTGGTGCTAATTATGGCGCTCACTGTGTTTTATGTGATTCTGGGGATGTTCCTTGACGGGATTTCCTCAGTCGTACTGACAATGGCAATTGTTGAGCCAATGATCCGGCAGGCGGGCATTGATGTGATCTGGTTCGGTATTTTCATTGTGGTGGTGGTGGAAATGGCGCAGGTAACCCCACCAATCGGGTTCAATCTGTTTGTGCTGCAAGGCATGACCAATCATGAAATGTCCTATATTGCAAAAACAGCGATCCCGATGGTTGGATTGATGTTGCTCATGGTGGTTATTCTGGTCATTTTCCCTGAGCTTGCCACCTGGCTGCCGGAAAATATCCGCAGCAGACCGGGGGGATAGGACATGTTGAAAGGTGGTGGCATTGCGGCCACTCAATCAGCTTTGCGCATTGCACGGTGAGCAGTTTGCCATCACTTTTATTGAGGTTTTGCGCAAATAATGGCCGTGTAATTTTGGTTGCGAGCCTGCTGGTTGGGCTGGCAAGTGGCACGCTGGCAAGCCTTATCAAGCCGCATATCAATATATTGATTGCAGCATTGCTATTTAACGCTTGTTTGCGGGTTGGGCCAAAGCAGGTGCTTGGCGCGATACAGGATCTTAAACTCAGCCTGCTTTTTGTATTGCTATTGCAAATTGTCATGCCGCTTGGGGTGGCAATTGTCGCAATACTTGCCGGAATTAGCGGGCCACTGGTATTTGCGCTGGTATTGTTGACCGCAGCACCTTCCCTGTCGGGTAGTCCACACCTAGTGATTTTGATGGGCTTTGATCCAGCACCTGCTTTGCGGCAATTGGTGGTGGGAACGGCATTTTTGCCGATCACGATCATTCCGATATTGTTACTGGTACCAGAATTTGGCGATCTGGGTGAAATTGCCCTGGCGTCTTTAAAACTGTTGGTAATTATTGTTTTAGCAGCTGCGATCGCCTTCGCCATCCGGTTGACGGTATTGAAAGAGCCTGGAAAAGAGATCATTCAGCAGATTGATGGCACATCAACAATTTTGTTGTCAATCACTGTGGTTGGTTTAATGGCGGCAATTGGTGAGGAGTTTGATAGTAATCCTACCAATCTGTTTTTGACACTGATTGTTTCGATTATTGCTAATTTTGGATTGCAAATTTCAACGGCTTTGGCAATGGCGCGTGGCCGTTTTCAGGCGCTGAGCGTGCCTATTGGCATTATCTCAGGCAATCGAAATATTGCGCTGTTTTTAACAGCCCTTCCAACTGCAACCACCGAACCGCTGCTTTTGTTTATCGCTTGCTATCAAATCCCGATGTATCTGACGCCGATTGTCATGCGGCCATTTTATCAAAAACTTGCAGGCTCAGCGCGTTGGCACTGAAAGTGCCGTGAGAGAAATATCGCAAGAAAGCGAGTTAAGCAACGAGCCGCCGTTTATACGGCGCACCCTTGTAGGCTGGGGCGCAGCCCCAATTAGCCGTGAAAGGAATTACGGATATAATCTGGTTTTTTGCCACGGTTGGTCGGGCGACGTCCGGTTGAACGCCATGCGATCATGCAGGCGAAATGCCCCGTCCTTCCAAAACTCAATTGCTGTTGGTATCACGCGAAATCCCGACCAGTGTTCCGGTCTTGGTATGGCTCTTACACCAAATTTAGCGGTGTATTTCGCCACCTCTTTTTCCAGCGCAAACTTGCTTTCAAGCGGGCTTGATTGTTTGGATGCCCATGCGCCTATACGGCTGCCGCGCGGGCGCGATGCATAATAT
>JALSIJ010000247.1 GCA_026981655.1 Rhizobiaceae bacterium
GAGGGGTGGCCCACCGCTGCCATTAATGAGAGAATTTAATTTCGTCAAGCGCAATTCGCTGCTAAGATAGGATTTGTCGCAATTCTGGTTTCCAAACTATGAATACCCAACAAAAAGCCCGGCGTGAACAGGTCCAGCCAGGCTTTTGTATTCTCAAAAATTGTTCGAGGTCTACCAGATTTCGTAACGCAGCCCCACTTTAACCTGATGTATTTGAAACGAATCATAATTCAAATTAGAAAACCCGGCACCATTGGGAATATTATCGACCGCTGAACCGCCACCGATATAGGTAAATTTATAGCCCAAATCCAGTTTGAGATTTCTGGTTAGATCATAGGCAAACCCGGCCATAACTGAACCTGCAGCCTTCCATCCAGTGTTGGACGCATTTGTCGAGTTGTACATTGAGGTTACGCCACTGTTTTGGCAATCGACCGGATTGGTAATCGCGCAAGTACCCACAAGCGTATAATCTTCCCAGCGCACATAGGCAGCGCCAGCGCCAGCACCCACATAGGGGGTGAAGCCTGCAAAATTACCCAGATCAAAATAACCGTTCAACATTACGGTTGTTGCACCAACAGCAATTGCCTGAGCTTCGTTACACGTACCGGTAATTGGAATTTCTGGGGTCAAGGCACTCGCATCATGGTTCCATGTACCGCAACCGATAACTCTGCGATCTGAAAAACCCAGATTGGCAAATTGCTCCAGCGTTCCATCAATACGAAAAAACTGGTTAACCTGATACCCGGCGCCGATGCTGAATGTGTTTGCATTTCCAAGGTCAAGCCCGGTTGGCGTGCCACCAAGCGAAAAATCAGGATCAATCGCGTCGGTATATCCAACATCACCGCGCAAATACCATCCGGTACCAAACTCAACTACAGTAACTTCAGGTGCATCATCTGCCGGACCTGGGGAGTAATAGTCGCCCGCCCGTACATTAAATGAAAAAGCCACCAGCATTGCAATGCTGAGCGCTGTAACTTTTCGAAAATTTCCCATATTCAAGTGGCCCTTATTTCTGCACCTTGTGATTTAGCCGGGCTTAAAGAACTGCAATCCCGGCTATTATTAATTGGTAATCTACCAAATCTGGTATCGAAGCCCGAGGCGGACCGCGTGAACGCCAAGCGCCGTATGATCAACCGAAACACCACCACCGATATTGTCGATGATCGGGCCCGTTGCGATATTGGTATATTTATACCCCGCATCAAGTTTGAGGTTTTCTGTCAAATCATAGCTAAAGCCCGCCATGAATGCGTAGGTAAACAACCATGACTGATTGCCATCAAAAGAAGTTGTTCTGGTTGAAGTAACGCCCCCGGCGCCAGGCGCCACATAGGCAGCACTTCCAGCCAGGAAACAGGAGTTTGTTGCAACACTTGCACGTGTGCAGGTGTCAATCGACTGATAGCTGTCCCAGGAAACATAACTGGCCCCAAGGCCCAGGCCGGCATAGGGTGTAATGCCGGAAAATGTTCCAAGATCGACATAGGCATTGGCCATGCCGGTCCAGGCTGAAAATTTAGCACTTTCGACCGATGTACAGGAGCCCACAATTGCAGTCCCGCCTGCGGTGAACGCACAACTACCGGCCGTCGTCCCATTGAAATCAGAACCAAATCGCTCGACGGTTAAATCCGCCCGCAAAAACTCGGTAATTTGATAACCGACACCAATACCAAAATTGTAACCCTGATCTATATCAGATGTCGTATAGGTGTTTCCAATATAGGTCGAAGTGAAAGTATCAACCCAATCTGCTGAAATATCACCACGCAGATACCAACCGCCAAATTGTTCAACCGGCGGCAGCTCCACAACCGGTGGATCACCGATTATGTCGGCAGCGTTAGCAGAGCGTGCGACACCTAGAATTGCAACAGTGGCAATTATAGTTAGCTTTTGCAGACTGTTCATAGCCTTATTCCTTTCAAACAATACAAACCGGAAACTTCAGACGCCTACCAAATCTGGTAGCGAAGTCCCAGTTTGAATGCATGAATATCCATATCGCTGTGGTATGACTGAGTTCCAACCAGACCGCTGGTTGATCCAAAACCCACCATCTCGCCCTTGGAAATATTGGTGTAGGAGTAACCGGCATCAATTTTCAAATTGGCGCTGATGTCATAAGATGCCCCAGCGTGCAGGGCGTAAGCAAATCGCCAGCCTGACTGGCCCGCATGCGTATCAACTGCAAAAGTACCAGGAACAGCGCCCGATACCCGGCTCTCAACATTATTCAATGTGCCCCACGAAACATATGCGCCACCAATACCGGCACCGACATAAGGCGTGAAACCGTTCCAGTTGCCAATGTCCACATATGCATTGGCGAGCATTGTTGTCGCCGCAAATGAACCATTGTCGGAGTAACTACAAACCGCCCCAACCGTTCCATCAGAACATGCAACATTTAATGCAGATGAACCGGTGAAGGTTGAGCTGGCATAATAATCAATTGTCCAGTCGACACGGAAATTCTGGTTGATCTGATAACCGATACCGGCACCGATCATCCAGGTGTCATCAATTTCGTGTATTTCAAAGAGGCCGGTTTGGCTCGCACCCTGAAAATACGATATACGATCAACGCTGATTGCCGCATATCCGATATTACCGCGCAAATACCAACCGCCAAAATTCTCAGCGGGTGCCTCTACAATAGGCGGGTCTGGAAGATAATCAGCTGCACTGGCTGAAAATGCCGAAGCCATCAATGCAACGGCACTTACGATAAACAATTTTTTGTGGCTTCCCATAGCCGACTTCCTTTCAAACACATCTCAAACATTTTCCGCATGCAAACGGCATACGGTCCTTTGACGTTGAATGAATACTGCGCGGAATTGGTTAAGTTGGGCTTAACCGTGTTTATTTACTGTGTTTTTTAACCTTACCGAAAAGTGAATTCGATCGATTAGCGGCTTAAGCTATTGTAAAATAATACTAAATTTATTTAGGCTGGATTGTTCAGTATTCTTATACGAATTAGAAAAATAGGAAACCGGCATTAAAATATGCGGTTTCACCCATAGAATCTGGAAACAAATTGGAGAATTTAACGAATCCAATTGGATAAATATTAATCAACGGCACACGTTTACGTTTCGATTTTAGCATTCATAATATGCATAAATTTTGAGGCATTTCCCAGATTAGACTGCGTCATGTTTACATGGAAGCGGTCAGGCTGCGAAGAGTGGCCCGATGCTTATACATCGCCCACGCGGAGGCCGGGCAAAGCCCGATTAGCCGTGAGCGAAAGCATTTGGAGCGATTCAATCAAACCTTGAACCGCTCCAGTGGAAACCGGTTAGACCGTTTCCGCGCATAAATGAAAAGGTCTAGGCGGCAGCCTTATTCAAGGCGCCAACAATATCGTCGACAACACCCTCGATTAGCCCATGATCATCGCCCTCAGCCATCACCCGAATAAGCGGCTCCGTACCCGAAGGCCGAATAACCAGTCTGCCCGTATTTGCCAATGTGTCATTGCCATGATCAATTGCCTCACGCACCAGCTTGTCTTCCAGCGGTTTACCCTGGCTATAGCGAACGTTTTTCAAAATTTGTGGAACTGGCTCAAAACGGTTGCAAACCTCACTTACCAATTTGTCCTCAGTTTTAACAACGGCCAGAACTTGCAGTGCCGCAACGAGACCATCACCTGTTGTTACATAATCAGACAAAATGATATGCCCGGATTGCTCGCCACCAATATTAAAGCCATGATTGCGCATATGCTCAACCACATAGCGGTCGCCAACAGCTGTGCGCGCCAAAGTTAATCCAATGTCACCTAAAAACCGCTCAAGCCCCAGGTTAGACATTATCGTTGCAACAATGCCGCCAGAGGTAAGCCGATTATCCTTGCTCCATGATTCAGCAACCACTGCCATAAGCTGATCTCCATCAATGATTTTGCCTTTTTCATCGACAAGAATCACCCGGTCCGCATCGCCATCCAGCGCAATACCAATATCAGCACGCACTTCGAGCACTTTTTCAGCCAGCAAATGCGGGCTGGTCGAACCGCAATCCAGATTGATGTTCATACCATTGGGACTGGTGCCAATCTCGATAACTTCCGCACCAAGTTCCCAAAGAACCGCTGGCGCAACCTTATGCGCTGCCCCATTCGAGCAATCAATTACAATGCGCATTCCTTCCAGCGAAATCTTCCGTGGCAAAGTGCGCTTGGCAAATTCAATATAACGATCATGAACACCTTCAACCCGCTTCGATTTACCAATATCACCATTTTCAGCAAGCCTCGAAGAAAGGTCCTCGTCAATCATGGATTCGATGCGCAATTCAATTTCATCGGATAATTTATACCCATTAGGGCCAAACAGCTTGATACCATTGTCATGGTAGGGATTATGCGATGCAGAAATCATAACGCCAATATCGGCGCGCATGGAGCGGGTAAGCATGGCAACTGCTGGCGTCGGTATCGGGCCAAGCATAAAGACATCCATCCCGGCAGAGGTAAAACCGGCGACCATCGCATTTTCCAGCATATAACCGGAAAGCCGCGTATCTTTGCCGATAACAACCCGGTGCTTGTGCGCGCCGCGTTTAAACGCCAGCCCCGCCGCCATGCCAACTTTCATGGCAATTTCCGGTGTCATTGGAAAACGGTTGGCATATCCCCTAATACCGTCTGTGCCAAAATATCGTCTGGTCATAATTACCCCAATTACTCGCAAATTTGTTAGTGAGCTCACAGCCCATCAATATTGATTACCCCACAATTAACAATATAGTTCTAATTGGAAACAAATTATTTCAATAATTATGTCGATATATATCCTGGTAAACAATTGGTAAAAAGAAAAAGACCCACACACACAAATGCCCGCAGGTTTAAGCTGCGGGCATTTGCAATATAATGACTATCTTTAAGAATAACGCTCTTAAGAAGGCTGAGGTTCGAGGCCACCGGCATCAGGAGACTTGCCTTTGCCTTTTTTGACAGCCGCACCGGTCTTTGGAACAGCAGAGCCACGAGAAGGCGTATCATCGCCAGAATCGCGCGTTGGCGCTTTCCCGGCAAGCAAGTCCATTATTTCATCACCAGAAAGAGTTTCATATTCAAGCAGACCTTCAGCAATAATCTCCAGATCTTTCTTTCTTTTGGTCAGAATTTTCTTGGCCTCATTAAAGCCTTCATCCACCAGGCGACGAACTTCCTCATCAATTGTCTGCGCGGTTTCCTCAGATACATTCCTTTGCTGTGCAACCGAATGGCCCAAAAAGACTTCCTGCTGATTTTCCCCATAAGACACTTTGCCCAATTTGTCGGAAAAACCCCATTGGGTCACCATCGCACGGGCCAGTTTTGTTGCCTGTTGAATATCAGATGACGCACCCGAAGTTACATTTTTTGAACCAAAGGTTAATTCCTCTGCTACCCGTCCACCCATCATAATAGCCAGTTGCGATGTCATTTGCTCATATGACATGGAGATTTCGTCACGCTCGGGAATTTGCATGACCATGCCCAAAGCCCGACCACGCGGAATGATGGTTGCCTTATGCACAGGATGAGCCGCCGGCACTGTGATTGCAACCAGCGCATGGCCACCTTCGTGATAGGCGGTATTTTTCTTTTCCTGCTCACTCATCGCCATGGTACGGCGCTCGGCACCCATCATGACCTTGTCTTTAGCATCTTCAAATTCCTGCGCTGTCACAACTCGCTTTTCACGGCGCGCCGCAAGCAATGCAGCCTCATTAACAAGGTTGGCAAGATCAGCACCAGAAAATCCTGGGGTGCCACGCGCTACAATCTTCAAATCTACATTTGGCGCAAGTGGCACATTCTTGACATGAACCTTGAGAATTTTCTCACGGCCCATAATGTCGGGATTTGGCACAACAACCTGACGGTCAAAACGGCCCGGACGCAACAATGCAGGGTCCAGCACATCAGGACGGTTGGTCGCAGCAATCAGGATCACACCTTCATTGGTTTCAAATCCATCCATTTCAACCAGCAGCTGGTTGAGGGTCTGTTCGCGCTCGTCGTTACCGCCGCCAAGACCGGCGCCACGATGACGGCCAACCGCATCAATTTCATCAATAAAGATAATGCAGGGCGCATTCTTCTTGCCCTGCTCGAACATGTCGCGCACACGGCTTGCACCAACGCCGACAAACATTTCCACAAAGTCAGAACCGGAAATCGAGAAGAATGGAACACCCGCCTCACCCGCAACTGAGCGCGCAAGCAGGGTTTTACCGGTTCCCGGAGGCCCAACAAGCAAAACACCGTGGGGCATCTTCCCGCCAAGACGCTGGAACTTCTGCGGGTCACGCAAAAATTCAACGACCTCTTCCAGATCAGCTTTAGCCTCATCAATACCAGCCACATCATCAAAGGTCACCTTGCCGTGGGCTTCGGTGAGAAGTTTGGCTTTTGATTTTCCAAATCCCATAGCCTTGCCGCTGCCGGATTGCATTTGACGCATGATGAAAATCCAAACGCCAATCAACAGGATCATTGGCAGCCAGTTCAGCAAATAACCAAAGAATGTATTATCCGCATCAACCTCGGGCCGCGCCCGGATTGCCACATTTTTGGACTCCAGCCGCTTCACAAGTTCAGGATCGCCTGGAGAATAGGTCTGAAAACTGGCATTGCTGTCAGCATATTTCCCGGTAATCGCATCGCCCGAAATTGTAACAGAACGCACACGATCATTTTTTACAGCTTCAATAAACTGAGTATAGCTTATATCGGTTGTTTGCCCCTTTTGCCTAGGTGCTTGAAATAATTGGAAAAGGGCTATTAGCAGCAGTGCTATTAGTCCCCACAAGGCAAGATTGCGAAAATTCGAATTCATTACATGTCCTGGCTGAAAAAGATGTTTTGGCACCGTCCTGGCACCACATTACCCACAAGATAAGACTCAAAACAGCCCCTGCCAAGGTGCAAAGGCAAAAATGCGTCAATTCATGCATTTATGCTTTACACGATATTGGCCTGATTGTGGGTCCGATGACGTAATTGTGTTATTTCTCTAGCGAGCTGAAAGTCGCATTCCGGTAAAAACTGCTCGATGGAAGGTGACCAATACTGAAATTCGGGCGCGGCAAAACCATCAGCTTTCCACGGCAAAAACGGCGCAAACACCAACTGGCCTTGTGAAAAAATAGCCGGTTGCGTAATGAGTGATTTTTGCGACAAGGGTTTGAGCAGTTGTCGCAGGTCATCCTCAAATTGTTCAAACCCTTCTTCGCCAAGCGCGCGCAAAACCAGACCTTGTTTCAACTGCTCAGCAGAAAATCTGTATATAATGCGGCCATCCCAACAAATTACATGGTCGCTGGTTTCATCCGTTTCAATTGTCGGCAAATTTCGGTTTTCCCTCCAGATACAAATTTGATCCCGCTGTAAATCAACAATAGTAGAACCAAGACTGCTCCGGTTTGAAAGGCCATTTTTAATATCATCAACAAGCTGCACAGCTTTACTGGGCCCAATATAAAAATCTCGTCCGCCAACAATTCCGATTAGAACACGCAATAAATATTGCATAACCGATGAATTTCCATCGGCAAATGCTTCCCGCTCTATCAACAAAACTCCATCGGCAAATTCGAGATATTGCTGCCAATGGACATGTTTATTGATGACAGCAACGCAATCCAGCGCCAAATTTTCTCTGAACAGCGCAACCTGGTCGGAAAATTTACTGATTTTTTCGCCACTTGGGTAGTTTTCCGGATGCGCTTCCAGCGTCCTGCGCAACCGCACACGCTCGTATTGAACGTCCTTATTACTCGGATCATCAATCCAGCTCACCCCTATTTTACCGAGATAGGATCGCAATTCACCTCTTGCAATCGTCAATAACGGGCGGACCAAGCCAACAGGGGTAAAATTCGGAGGCCCGCAATAGGTGGATTTTGGCCGAATTCCCGAAAGCCCGATATTGGAAAAATCATCGTGCAGATTTTCAAAATTGGAATATCCGCTGCGTTCAGCACGCATTAATATGGTTTCGCGTTGGTCATCCAGATTGTGGCCAAGAGCAATTGTTGTGGCCCCCACGTCTCTAGCAATTTCCGATAACAAAGCATAGCGGGCTTCGCGAGCCTTTTGCGACACGCCACTTTGAGGTTTTCTCGCCTTCCATAGCTTTGTCACATGCGGCAGGCCCAGTTGTTGGGCGATCAATCCTACCTGCTTGGCTTCACCGGCAGCCGCCTTGCGCAAGCCATGATCGATTGTTGCAACCGTTAGTTTTGCGCGATTAGAGACTTTTGCCCAGTCATTTAATAAATATAGAAGCGCAATTGAATCACTGCCACCAGACACCGCAACCAAAATGTGGGTTTCATCAACCAGGTCTTTAAACAGATGTTCCGAAAATTCGCCATTTGTCGCGCTGGCATTCCGCA
>JALSIJ010000248.1 GCA_026981655.1 Rhizobiaceae bacterium
AATTGGCCCACGTCAGGTTAAAACCACCACCGCACCGGTGATATTCGATCCCCGGGTTTCCAATACGCTTGTCGGGCATTTGGCATCGGCGATCAATGGGTCATCTATCGCGCGCAAAACCAGCTTTCTGCGGGAAAAAATGGGCGAGCAGATATTTGTCAATTCCATTCAAATTGTTGATGATCCGTTGATCAGGCGCGGTCAGGCCTCGCATCCGTTTGATGGCGAAGGGGTGGAATGCGGACCCTTGACCCTGATTGAAAATGGCAAATTGCAATGCTGGTTGCTGGATAGTGCAACGGCAAATGAACTTGAATTGGAAACCAATGGGCGGGCCGGGCGAAGTGGTGCCGGTACGACGCCTGGCTCTACCAATCTGGCGCTTTTGGCGGGCAAACAATCTGTTGCTGATATGGTTGGATCCATCCAGTCTGGTTTCTACGTGACGGAGTTGATTGGTCAGGGGGTCAATATGATTTCCGGGGATTATTCTCGTGGCGCATCCGGTTATTGGATTGAAAACGGCGAATTGGCCTATCCGGTGAGCGAAGTGACCATTGCCGGAAATCTGGTCGATATGTTTGCGCGGCTTATTCCAGCCGATGACCTGGTCTATCGATACCGTGTTAATGCGCCAAGCGTGCTCGTTGAGGATATGACCATTGCTGGAACCTGATAGGATGGATGCTTCAAGCGAACAGGCAAACCGTGACGATCTGAATTTGATTTTAGAGGCGGCGTGTCAGGCTGGACAGATTGCGCTTAAATATTTTGGCAAGGACCCCAAAGTCTGGATGAAGGAAGGTTCTTCGCCGGTGAGCGAGGCTGATCACGCGGCTGATGAATATCTGTATGATATACTTCGCAAGGCCCGGCCCGATTATGGCTGGCTCTCGGAAGAATCTACCGACGATCTTTCAAGGCTTGGATGTGAGCGGGTATTCATTATTGATCCGATTGATGGCACACGAGGTTTTATTGGTGGCAATGATAGATGGTGTGTCAGCGTTGCAGTTATCGGCCAGGGTAAACCGGTTTGCGGGGTGCTCGAATGTCCGGCACTTGAGGAGACCTATTCGGCAATTGCCGGTGGTGGTGCATTGTTGAATGGTGAGCCGATAGTCGGCAAAGCCGTTTCAAAGCCACAACGGATTACCGGGCCTGATCCACTGATTGAACAATATGAAGTGCAAACGGGTGAAAAAATTGCCCGCCAACCCTTTGTGCCTTCACTTGCCTATCGTATGGCGATGGTGGCAACGGGTGCGCTGGATGGTACCTTTGCCCGCCCGAACAGTCATGACTGGGATATTGCGGCGGCAGACCTTATATTATCCGAATCAGGTGCGCATTTGAGCGAGCAAAATGGCGAAGCTATTTGGTATAACCGTAAGGAAATCACCCATGGGATACTGGTTGCTGGTGCATCGGAGATCCATAAAAACATGATTGCTGCGGCAAACCGCAAGACGCAATAATTTGGGATTAACCCCAATACCCAATACAGAGGCAATAAATGACTGAAAAACCCAAGCAACTTTTACATTTGGTATTTGGCGGAGAGTTGGAAAATCTCGACGGGATGGATTTTCGTGATCTGAGTGATGTCGATATAGTTGGAATCTATCCAGACTATCAATCTGCGTTTACCGCATGGCAGGCAAAAGCCCATTCAACCGTTGATAATGCGCATATGCGTTATTTTATCGTTCATATGCATCGATTGCTTGATCCTGACCATCCTGAACAGGATGCTTGAGTGGAAGATTTTCGAAAGCCGGGGTATTGATATTCGATGAGTGAAAGATGGGCCCGTACTGCTCTGAACACCTACCGGATTGCCGGTGCGGTTATGGCACCCTTTTCAGGTTCGTTTTTGCGTTATCGGGCAAGGGTTGGAAAAGAAGATCCCGAACGCCGCGGTGAGCGAATTGGTCGTGCCAGCAAACCGCGCCCGAACGGCCCTTTGGTGTGGTTTCATGCGGCCAGTGTTGGTGAATCTATGGCCGTGTTGCCTTTATTGCAGAGGCTTGAAGGTCTCGGGATCAATATTGTTTTCACAACCGGTACAATGACATCGGCCGAAATTGTGCGCGAGCGATTGTCTCCGCGCATTATTCATCAATATGTACCGATGGATATTAAGCCTATGGTGCGCAGGTTTCTTAGCCATTGGCAGCCTGATCTGGCGGTTTTTGCCGAATCTGAAATTTGGCCGATGACCATATTGGAACTAAATGCCATGCGTGTTCCGCTGATTTTGGTCAATGCAAGGCTTTCTGACCGGTCCTATAGGCGATGGCGGAAATATTATAGGCTTGCCGAGGCGCTGTTTGAAAATATGGCCCATGTGGTTGCTCAATCAGGCCTGGATGGCGAGCGCTTTGAGGAGCTTGGTGCCAAAAGGGTTACCGTATCTGGAAACCTGAAGGTTGATACGGGTGCACCGCCTTGCAACAGTGCTGATGTTGCCGCGCTCAATGCACAAATTGGAACGCGCCCGGTTTGGATCGCGATTAGTACCCACCCTGGAGAAGAAGAGCTGGTGGCGAATGTTCATATCCAGCTCCGACAATATATTCCCAATATTTTGACGGTTATTGTACCAAGGCATCCTTCAAGGGGTGATGAAGTTTTAATGCTGCTTTCAAAAAAAGGGCTGAGAGTGGCGCGGCGTAGTCTTGACCAGCCGGTATTGACAGAAACAGATATTTTCCTTGGCGATACGATTGGGGAAATGGGGCTTTATCTGGCAACTGGCGAGATTGCCTTTGTCGGCAATTCCCTGGCCTCTGTGGGCGGACATAATCCGTTGGAACCAGCCGTTACCGGAGCGGCCATTCTTTCCGGTCCGCAGGTGCAAAATTTTAGATCAAGCTATGAAGCGCTGATTGAAGCGGGTGGTGCCCGGCTGGTGCGTGATGGCGATATGCTTTTTCAACATGTGGCCCATTTGCTGGCGAACCCTTCAGACCGCCAGGGCATGATTGTTGCGGCCCTTGAGACGGTGGATGCGATGGGGGGAGCACTTGAAAAAACCTTTAGTGCGTTAGACTACTATATTACACCTTTGAGAATGAAAGCCCGGTTGGAGGGCACCCATTTGCGACCCCAGGAAAAAGGGAAACCCAATGCATGAGGCACCGCCATTCTGGTGGGAGAGGCCCGGTGGCATGGCCTATCTGCTTTCACCATTTTCATGGATCTATGGTTCGATTGCCGGGTGGCGCATGGGTAAAAAACCTCGGCATATATCTAAGGTTCCGGTTCTTTGTATCGGCAATTTTATTGCCGGTGGCGCCGGTAAGACCCCTACCGCAATTGCCATTGCGCGTGCTGCTAAAAAAAAGAACTTTAAACCCGGATTTTTAACCCGAGGTTATGGTGGTGGTATTACCACCGCAACGTTTGTTGATCTTGATAAGCATAATTCCCATGATGTGGGTGATGAGCCCCTATTGCTGGCCGAGAATTTTTTGACCGTTGTGTCTCCTGACCGGGTAAATGGCGCCTTAATGCTGGAAACACAGAACATTGATTTTATCATTATGGATGATGGGTTTCAAAACCCTTCCCTGAACAAAGATTATAGTCTTGTGGTGGTTGATGCGAGACGCGGCATTGGCAACGGCTTTGCCATGCCCGGCGGGCCATTAAGGGCAAGCCTTGGGGCGCAATTGGCATTTGCCAGTGCGGTTTTGGTTATTGGCAGGTCTACCGGTGCCGACAAGCTTATTCGAGCTGCCGCCCGGCGGGCCAAGCCGATTTATGAGGCGATCATAAAACCGGTGGAAGCAGGCAAATGGAAAGGCCGCAAGGTGCTTGCTTTTGCCGGCATTGCCGACCCGATAAAGTTTTATAATTCGCTGGAAGAGGTCGGTGTTGAGATTGTTGAGCGCCGCAGTTTTGGCGATCATCATTCTTTAACATCTGAAGAAATTGAAGATATTTTGCAATTGTCCAGGGTTAAAGGTCTGGAAATTGTTACAACCTCGAAGGATGCGGCCCGTTTGCGTGGGATTGGCCGGGCTCAAGACGAGCTTTATCAGCAGGCGGTTGTTTTCGAAATCGAGCTGGTTTTTGAAAATGAACGTATATTAGAATCCATTATTGATGAAACAATTCGGCAGGCAAAATTACTTCGCTTGAACCTGTGAGCGTTCAAGCGGCGTTGTCCAGCCTTGCTTAATCAACCAATCCGCCAGATCAATATTACCAATTTTGCAGGACGTGGTTAAAGATATTTTATTAGTTAGCTGACTAAGTTTTTTGCATTTTATGGTACGCCCACGAATGAGTGCGCGGAGCGCGGTTCGTGCCAAACGCCCACAGGGTCTGGTTTCACCTTTCAATTCGCATTTTGCGTCGATCGGTAAAGGCGCAATTCCTGCCAGAGTGATGGTTCTTTCACCAGATGTGATCGTAGTGATGTTTTCGACGAGCGGGCGGTGCATAAGGAATGTCGGCTGCCTATCTTTCGGTCTTGGTGTCGGATTGAGATAGGTGGATGATCGGTCGGCCGGTTCGCGGGCAATTTTAGCCTGCTCTATCTTCGGTGCAGGAAATGCTGTGCCGCCTATGCGTCGGGCGTTGTGTTTGAAATTCTCTCTCTTTGGAATGGATTGAGGTGTTGGGAGGATTGGGTCTGGCTGGATTGAGGGAGTATTCGATTTTTGACTAAGTCCAATCAAAATTGCAGCCATTAATATTAAGCCAATTGTGACCGCGAGGGTGATCATTTTGACGGGAATAGAAATGTTGCAGGTTTCCGATTATTGGCTGGCCCAGATGATGCGGGCAATCCACTCAAGATCTCGTATGTCGAAGGTAATATTATCATGCTCGGGATTGACCGATAAAAGCTCGATGCTTTTTGCAGTTTTCCTTTGGAGGATTTTTGCCATGACCTCGCCTTCCCTGGAGCGCACGACAACCCGGTCGCCACGACGAACAGCTGAATTGGGCGATACAATGATAATGTCGCCATCGCGGTAAAGCGGCATCATAGACTCGCCTGAAATCTCCAGCGCGTAGACGGAATCATCGTCCTGTGAAGGCAGGTGTACCTCATCCCAGCCCTGACCGACAGGAAAGCCGCCATCGTCGAAAAACCCACCGGCACCGGCTTGAGCAAATCCAATCAGTGGCACCGGTTGAACATTGGGCAGAGGGTCGTTTAAACCAAATGAGTTTTCCATCAAAATGGATGTGAAACCCTCCAGCGTTATGCCGGTAGCCTCGATGATTTTCGACAGAGATTCGGTCGAGGGCCATCGCGCCCGACCGTCTGCAGCACTGCGTTTGGATTTGTTGAATGTGGTTGGGTCAAGCCCTGCCAGTCGCGCCAGGCCGGATGTGGTCAATTCGCTTCTTCTGGCCACGGTGTCTATTGCCGACCAAACCCTCTCATGTGTGAGCATTAGAATGGTACTCCAAATTCAGCCCAATAATTCAAATTTGACCGTTTAATTCGAATTTTTCAGACAGGAACAAATTCAGCTTCAAGGAAATAATACCTTTTTAGCCTGATTTAGGTGATGAGTCCAGTGATTGGCTCAATTCAACTGTTATGGGGCGGTTGGGTGAAAACCGACTTGAAAGGTCAATGATACTTACCTTTCTGGACAAGCTGCAAAATATACCTGTAAGATGAATTATAATAATTCGAAAAACGGGAGAAAAACATGAAACTACTATCCACTCTTGGCCTTGCAGGTCTTGGTGCTGTAATTGCGTTTGGTGCTCAGGCCGAAACACGCATTACCTATAAATCAGCTAAAACCACGTCTTCATATTTCCAGATGGCTGTGCAAATTGCCGAGGCGATGAAGGCCGGATCGAACGGTAATATTATTGTAACGGTTGAGGAAAGTCAGGGTTCTGTACAAAATGTGATGGAATCCGCTGTTCGGCCGGGCAATTATGTCTTTACCACCCCCCCGGTACTGGTGCGCCTGGCCAAGGGTGGCAAAGCCATGTTCAAGGACAAGACCAATCCGAAGTTCAATGATATCCGAGCGTTGTTTCCAATCCCTTCACTCACCATGCATTTTGTCATGAGCAGCAAATCCGGGGTAACAGACTTTGCCGGTATGGAAGGCAAGACCATCCTCTTGGGCAAGGGCTCTTTTGGTGCGCGTGAAGGTGCAAAGTACCTGAAGAAATTTGGCCTCGAAGGCAAGGTAACTTTGGCTGAAGTTGAATTGTCCAATGCGGGGCCGGCGTTGAAGAACGGCCAGATTGATGGATTTGTGACCGCTGGCTCCTATCCTGCACCCAATGTGATTGAGGCCGCGGCTGGAACCGGTGTAACAGTGATTTCGCTTACCGATGAGCAGATCAAAATCTCAAAACGCACTAAAATCACCATTCCTGCGGGCACTTATACCGGCCAGAAAGCCGATATTACAACCACCTCGTTGCCGGTTGTTGCCTATACAACCACCCAGATGGATGATGATACGGCCTATGCGCTGACGAAAACCTATTGGCAGCAAAAGGCCAGTATGGGCAAGAGTGCAGCCTGGTGGAACGCGGTTGATAAAAGTCTGATGTCAAACATCAAGGCGAAGATTCACCCGGGTGCGGTTAAATATTACAAGGAAGCTGGTTTTGAATTAACCGCAGACCAGATGTAATCGTGCTTTTATTAGACATTCAAAGGCCCGGCATTGTTTCCGGGCTTTTGTATTTGTAGTGCGGGCTTAAACTCGGCAGAAATTGGATGCGGTAAATGACCAACCAGTCACAAAAATCACGCATGATCTGGATCGGGCTTGGGGGCCTGACAATCTTCTTTCATTTATTATTGATTTTTTCCGGTCTGGTTCCCAACCTTGTCAGCCGTCCCTTGCATATGGCGCTTGCCCTGCCGTGGACGATGATTTTCATTTCCAAAACCAAATTTGAAAAATCAAGCGGAATGGTTTTGGCCGCACTTGGTATATTTGCCTGTCTTTGGATTGCCTATAATCAATCGGCTTTGTCTGATCAATATGGTTATATCGCCAATGATTTTCAGATATTCATTGCGGTCACGCTATTGCTTATTGTGCTGGAAATGGCGCGCCGTTCTATTGGATGGCCGTTGCCACTGGTCGCCCTTCTGGCGCTGGCCTATGGGTTGTACGGGCAATATATACCGGGAGAATTTGGCCATCCGGGTACACCGCTGCAGAGCTTTTTAGGCACATTGACCATTGCCGAGGGCGGTATCTGGGGCAAGCTGACTGGTGTATCGGTGAGCATCGTTGCAATATTTGTGATCTTTGGCGCGGTGCTAAATGCGGGTGAGGCCGGCGAAGGCTTTATGAATGTGGCAGCTGCTGCCGCCGGTCGCTTAAAAGGGGGGGCTGCAAAAGTCTCGGTAATTTCTTCGGCACTTTTTGGTTCCATTTCCGGTTCAGCCTCGGCCAATGTGGCATCTACCGGCGCGATTACCCTGCCGGCAATGGTGAAACTTGGATATCCTCGCTCGCTTGCCGGTGCAGTGGAAGCGGTTGCCTCATCCGGTGGGCAGATCATGCCGCCCTTAATGGGCGCCGGTGCATTTGTTATGGTGGAGCTAACGGGTGTTCCCTATACGGGCATTATGGCGGCGGCTCTTTTACCGGCAATCCTGTTTTTTACAGCCGTATGGGTGGGCATCAATGCCTTTAGCCTACGTTATGATCTTCGCGGCATTGCGGCGGAAGATCAACCCGGCTTGAAAGAAGTTCTGGTCACTTCTGCCTTTTTTCTGGTGCCGTTTTCGGTGCTGATCTGGGGGATGTTTGTTGGACAATATACCCCGCAATATGCCGCCTGTATGGCGATAATTGTTGGCGCCTTGCTTCTTATGTTTAATGCGAAACTGATGATAGACGGCCCGCAAATTCTTCATCGGCTTGAGCAGGTTTGCATCAATTCAGGTAAGCAGGTTTCGATGATCGCATCAATTATATTGTGTGCTTCAATCATCATCGGCGTGTTGGGTATTACCGGATTGGGCATCAAGATTACATCGCTCATACTTTCCGGTTCCGGTGGTATGTTGTGGCCAGCCTTATTGTTAACCGCAATTGCCTGCCTGATATTGGGCATGGAGGTTCCAACAACTGCAGCCTATGTCATTTGCGTATCGGTGGCAGGCCCGGCATTGATTGAACTTGGGCTTCAGCCCTTGCAGGCGCATTTGTTTGTGTTCTGGTTTGCGCTTTTAAGTACGATTACTCCGCCGGTTTGCGGGGCGGTATTTATTGCCGCCGGCATGGTGGAAGAAAACTGGCTCAAGGTTGCCGGCAGCGCTATGGCCCTTGGGCTGGGGTTATACCTCATTCCACTGGGCATGATTGCTAATCCGCATATAATTGATCTCACATCGCAACCGGTATTGGCGCTTTTAGCTGCGCTCAAAACCGGAATTGGCCTGACATTGGTTTCCTTTGGCG
>JALSIJ010000249.1 GCA_026981655.1 Rhizobiaceae bacterium
ACATTTGCCCGAGATTGATGAAGATGAATAAGAGGAAATTATGCTGGACCTGACACCGGATAAACAAACACTTGATCACATTGAAACTGCCTCGCGGGATGAGATTGAAAACCTGCAGGTGGAGCGCTTGAAATGGTCGCTCAATCATGCCTATCAAAATGTGCCATTCTATGAGCAGAGCTTTGACAATGCCGGTGTTCGCCCGGATGATATTCAAAGCATGGCGGATCTTGCGAAGTTTCCATTTACCGTAAAAACAGACCTTCGTGATAATTATCCGTTTGGCATGTTTGCGGTGCCGCGCGAAGATGTTGCACGCATTCATGCATCTTCCGGCACCACCGGTAAGCCAACCGTGGTTGGTTATACCAAAAAGGATATTGATACCTGGTCGAAAGTCATGGCCCGCTCCATTCGAGCATCGGGTGGCAAGCCCGGAGACGTCGTTCATATTTCCTATGGCTATGGATTGTTCACCGGCGGCCTTGGTGCTCATTACGGGGCCGAAGAGCTTGGCTGTACCGTGGTGCCGGTATCAGGTGGCATGACAGAACGTCAGGTGACCTTGATTGAAGATTTTCGCCCCTCAATCATTATGGTAACGCCCTCCTATATGCTTTCCATTCTGGATGAATATACGGCGCGCGGGATTGATCCGCGCAAGAGTTCGCTCAAGGTCGGGATATTTGGTGCGGAACCGTGGACCAATGCCATGCGTGAGGAAATTGAGCAGGCTTTTGATATGCATGCGGTGGATATTTACGGGTTGTCCGAGGTCATGGGGCCTGGCGTTGCCAATGAATGTGTGGAAACCAAGGACGGGTTGCATATCTGGGAGGATCATTTTTATCCGGAAATTATCAATCCGGATACCGGCGAACTGGTTGAAGATGGCGAAAAGGGCGAGTTGGTGTTTACCTCGCTCACCAAGGAGGCTTTTCCGATTATCCGCTATCGCACCCGCGACTTAACCAGACTTTTGCCGGGCACAGCACGTACAATGCGGCGGATGGAGAAAATTACCGGGCGCAGTGATGATATGATGATTGTGCGCGGGGTGAATGTATTTCCGACCCAGATTGAAGAGCAATTGTTGAAGGTTGAATCGCTTTCAGCTCATTATCAGATCGTTTTATCCCAACGTAATCGTATGGATATGATGACCGTTCACTGTGAGGTTTTGCCCGGGCAAACGGATGAGACAACCAAACAGGCCAGTGCTAAAGAACTTGCTTCTCACATTAAGGGCGTGGTTGGAATATCCGTGCAGGTGGATGTGGCCGATCCAGGTGGAGCGCCGCGCTCAGCCGGCAAAGCCCAAAGGGTCGTCGACAAGCGGGTGAAAATCTAGGTGGCCCGCACGCAAGCAAAAGACTATAATGATAAACGCGCGGCGATACTGAAATCATCGGCGCAATTGTTTGGCCGTGATGGCTATGAACGCACCTCGATGGCAGGAGTGGCCGCAGAGTGCGGCGTGTCGAAAGCGCTGCTTTATCATTATTATGACAATAAGGAAGAGTTGCTTTTTGATATCCTATTCAAACACCTAACTGATCTTGTTGAGGTTACAGATGAACTGAATGACGCAAGTGTTGATGCGGAATTGCGGCTGGGCAGGATGATTGAAGGGCTTTTGGAGCTATATCGCAATGCGGACGATGAACATCGTGTTCAAACCGGCTCTCTATCCGCTTTGCCGGAGGCCAAACAGGATCAGCTTAAAGACCTGGAGCGGCAACTCGTCAGGATGTTTTCCTCTGTCATAAAGGAGGCCGTGCCGGAGCTTGCCAAACCCGGCGCACCGCTTTTGCCGGTTACCATGTCTTTGTTTGGTATGTTAAACTGGCATTATATGTGGTTTCGCGAAGGTGGCCCGGTGAGCCGGGAAGATTATAGTAAAATTGTAAAAACGCTCATTCTTGAAGGGGCCAGAAAACTTTGATCGCACACCTGCTTCGCATTGCTCTGACAAGTCTCACTGTGTTTTCTGCAACCAATTTGGGGTTGGCTGCAAGTGGAGGTTCAAGCTGGTATCACTGTATTGTCAAATCTTCCAGCCATACGGGGAGATATACCTTTAAAATTTCCAGCAATCCCTGTTCTGTTTATTGGTATGAAATTGAAACTGATTTGAAAATCAGGGATTGTGAATTACCGGTGATAGCGGCACTAAAACCTTCAGCGCGTGATGATTTGAGCGTTGTCTGGTTTAATATGGATACCGGCGCATTTTATGATTATCTTTCGGGCGTGAAAGATCGCGGTATTTGCAAACTTATTGCTGATCCGACAAAATAGTTTGTTTTTTTGCCGCTTTGCGTTCGCGATAAAATGTATAGGTGCCGGTTGCCACAACGATGAAACTGCCAAGCATCGTGTAAAAATCCGGGTAGTCGCCAAAAATAACAATTCCAAGAATTATGGCCCAAATCAGAATTGTGTATCTAAATGGCGAGACGAAGCCGACTTCGCCAACCCGCATGGTCATTACGCTGAATACCGAACCGAATAGGACAAACAGGCCGGCAATTGTCAGCAAGGAAAAATTAGTCAGATTGACGGGTTCCCAGGGCTGAAATGGCATTATCACCAGTGCCATCAGAGTAACGGCTAGTGATGTGTAAAAGCCGACCAATATTGACGGTGTGTGAGCGGGTAGCTTTCTGGTTGCCAAATCGCGAATAACCACGAAAACCACCGCAATAAGCGCGAATATTGCATAAATATCAAAGCCTTCGGATCCGGGCCTGATGATGATGAGTACTCCAATAAACCCGATGCCAATTGCGATATAACGCCGCCAGCCAACCGGTTCATTGAGGAATATTGAAGCCGCAAGAGTGACCGCCAGCGGCAAGACCTGCAATATTGCGGTAATGTTGGCGATCGGCATATTGACCAGGGCATTGAGAAAAAAGATCGCACCGCCCATTTCTCCGACAATTCTTAACGCCATAGGTCGGCTGAAATTGGCCTTAAGCGAAGCAAAATACCCTTTTTTCCATGCATAAATTCCCAGCAAAAAGGTAACAGCAATGCCGCGAATAAAAATGGCCTGATAGAGATTAAGCGTCTCGGTGGCGAGTTTCATCATCGCGTCATTTAGGACATAACCCGCCATGGCAAACATCATATAGACGGCACCGCGCATATTATCTGACAGGTTTTTCATGGAGTGTCCGAATTGGGAGGGAGAATGGGTGAATTCAACTAACGACTATTGATGCCGTTCGTCAATTAGCAATTATATGGCTAGAGTAGGAATTTGATTTTGAAAACAATTTCTCCGTTTGGCTTGCGATTTTTACCTGAATGATGAATTGTTGCGCTGAAATTTAGTGTTTGAAGAAGGCTCGGTATCTGTATGAAAATTGGCGTGAAGCAGCTGGTCGAACAGGCCACCAGTGAAATAACCACACTAAGCGTGGAAGAGGCACTGGACGCGCAAAAAGAAGATCGGGCGGTATTGGTTGATATTCGTGATATTCGTGAACTCGACCGCGAGGGCAGGGTGCCGGGGGCTGTTCATGCGCCGCGCGGTATGCTGGAGTTCTGGGTAGACCCTGAAAGCCCTTATCACCGTGATGTTTTTGCTCAAAGCGATAAAACCTATATATTCTTTTGTGCGGCCGCTTGGCGTTCGGCCCTTGCCACCAAAGCTCTGCAGGACATGGGTATGGAGAATGTGGCGCATATTGAAGGTGGGTTTTCCGGTTGGCGTGATCACGGTGCGCCGATTGAAATTCGCGAGAAGAAGACATGTTAGTTTGTAACATTATTGCAGCATTTTGGCGGGCGCTTTGGAGTCAGCAAATTTTGAATGATTTTTACTGAGGGGTTTTGCAAATGAGCGTGCTGACAACAAAGATGGCGACAAGTGGGGAAGCCGCTGAAGCTAACAGTATCGCCTGGGCCGGGCTTGTCGATGATCTGGATGAGATAACCCGCGTTGCCGCCCTTGGCGGTCCACAGCGCTCACGCGAACGGCATGAGGCACGCGGCAAATTGTTACCACGCCAACGGGTTCTGGCGTTGATTGATCCGGGTTCTGCATTTTTGGAACTATCGCCGCTGGCTGCTAACCAAATGTATGATAAATCCATCCACGGTGCGGGCGTGATTACCGGTATTGGCCCGGTTGAGGGGCGTGAATGCGTGATTGTTTGCAATGATGCGACGATCAAAGGCGGCACTTATTTTCCAATGACGGTAAAGAAGCATTTGCGGGCACAGGAAATTGCCGAGCAAAACAATCTGCCTTGCATTTATCTGGTGGATAGTGGTGGGGCCAATTTACCCAATCAGACGGATGTTT
Source organism: Rhizobiaceae bacterium (assembly GCA_026981655.1). Lineage (GTDB taxonomy): Bacteria > Pseudomonadota > Alphaproteobacteria > Rhizobiales > Rhizobiaceae > SZUA-100. The sequence continues at coordinate 4,319 of JALSIJ010000249.1, forward strand.
TTCCTGACCGTGATCATTTTGGCCGTATCTTTTTCAATCAGGCTAATATGTCGGCCAAGGGTATTCCGCAAATTGCTGTTGTTATGGGTTCATGCACCGCCGGTGGAGCCTATGTGCCTGCCATGTCGGATGAAACCATCATCGTGCGTAATCAGGGCACTATTTTTCTGGCTGGCCCGCCATTGGTGAAGGCGGCGACCGGCGAGGAGGTGACGGCAGAAGATTTGGGTGGCGCGGAAGTGCACACGAAAACTTCCGGTGTGGCTGACCATCTGGCGGAAGATGATACACACGCGCTGCAAATTGCGCGTTCAATTGTTGCGGGACTTCGAACCAATAAAACCGAATTGGCGGGTGCGCGCGAACCGGTTGAACCACTGCTTGATCCGGCAACACTGGAAGACATCGTTCCGGTGGATTTGAAAAAGCAATATGACATTCGCGAAGTGATTGCCCGACTGGTTGATGGTTCTCAATTTGACGAGTTCAAGGCCAATTTCGGCACAACACTGGTGACCGGTTTTGCCAGACTTCACGGCATGCCGGTTGGGATAATTGGCAATAATGGAATTTTGTTTTCGCAAAGCGCGCAAAAGGGTGCACACTTTATCGAGCTATGCTGCCAGCGCAAAATACCGCTGATATTTTTGCAAAACATTACTGGCTTTATGGTGGGACGTGAATATGAGGCCGGTGGTATCGCCAAGGATGGTGCGAAACTGGTCATGGCGGTTGCAACTGCAAAAGTGCCGAAGATCACGCTTATTGTCGGCGGCTCTTACGGGGCAGGCAATTATGGCATGTGCGGGCGGGCCTTTGCGCCGCGTTTTTTGTTCATGTGGCCGAATGCACGTATCTCTGTCATGGGCGGCGAACAGGCGGCATCGGTGCTTGCGACAGTCAAACGCGATGCAATTGAGCGCGATGGTGGCGAATGGTCTGAAATTGACGAGGCGGAATTCAAGTCACCTATAGTCGAGACCTATGAGGCGGAGGGTAATCCGTATCACGCCACGGCGCGATTGTGGGATGATGGAATAATCAAACCGCGTGATACAAGGCGGGTTCTGGCATTGGCTTTGTCTGCGACGCTCAATGCTGAAATTGAGGATACCAGGTTTGGCCTGTTTAGAATGTAGTTCTTTCATGCTATTGGGTGAAAACTTTTCTTCTTGGAACGATTGATGCCCTATTCAAACCGTGTTTCCCAATTGGCATTTTGGTCGATCATTGTCGCGCTGGTGGTTATGGCGATAAAGTTCGCTGCATGGTGGGTTACCGGTTCGGTGGCGCTATATTCCGATGCACTTGAATCGATTGTCAATGTTGCCGCATCCACAATTGCCTGGATTGCCATCCGTATGAGCCTGAAGCCTGCTGATGATGACCATCACTACGGGCATCACAAGGCGGAATATTTCTCAGCCATAATCGAGGGCATTTTAATTGTTCTGGCAGCCTTGCTGATTTTCAACGAGGCCTATTCAGCCCTCAACTCAAACCATGCGCTTGAATCTACCGGGCTGGGCATGGCGATTAATATTGTTGCCGCACTTATCAATGGGGTTTGGGCTTGGATTCTCATCACCGTTGGCAAGCGTGAAGGCTCGCCTGCCCTTGTTGCTGATGGCCGCCATATCAGGGCCGATGTGGTGACCTCTATCGGAGTGTTGTTTGGGCTGGTCATTACGCTTTTGACCGGTTGGATAATTCTCGATGTGATTATGGCGGTTCTTGTCGGCCTGAATATCTTGCGCGAGGGCTGGCATCTGGTTGCTGGTTCAGTCAATAATTTGATGGATCTGGCAACCGATGATGAGCAGACAGAACTGATTGAATCTGTCATTCTGGATAATATGGCAGGCGCAATTGAAGTGCATGATATTAGAACGCGGGTTTCCGGCCCAATTACATTCGTCGAGTTTCATCTGATTGTCGATGGCTCTATGAGCGTATCCAAATCGCATGAAATTTGTGACCGGTTGGAAAAATCCTTGCGGGAAACGATTAAGGGTGCGCAGACCACCATTCATGTGGAGCCGGATCATAAACGCAAAAACAGCGGATTAAAGGCGCCATAGTTTTACATGTTAAGTAATGACAAATAACAAATTGTTTTTTCACGGTAAATCCCATCACATATATGTTAAAATTTATAAATAACGCGTGTATAAATCCATCGTGATGACGAGTGATTATACAAATAGCTCTCTACTAAACTAGATTTAAAAAATCGATTTACCTATGAGGGGAAAAATCGATTTCAATCTTGTGCGTTTATTTAAGCTGGTCGATGTTTATCTTCCGGAAATACCTAAATGTGCGCAAATAAAACTGGAGAAAACTATGTATAAGAAACTCGTTCTGGCAGGTGTTGCAACTTTCTTTTTTACTGGCGCGTCTTTTGCCCAGGAAATGAAAGCGTGTGACGACAAAACATTTGAAATGGTAAAAATGGAAGTCGAAGCCGCACCGGAAGACAAAAAAGAAATGGCCAAAATGGAATTGATGATGGCCAAGGAAAAGATGGATGCAAAAATGACCAAAGAATGCTCCACCCATCTTGAGAAAGCCAGCAAAGCCTCCATGAAGCAATAAATTGTTGTTCCTGAATTGAACTGCAGATTTATACTGATGCCTGCTCTACCCGGAATATTTTCCGGGTAGTTTTTCCGTTGGTTCAATAGGAAATTGATGGCCTCATTTTTAAAAATTGGTCAGTGTCCAATTGCTTCAACATAAAACCGGCAACATCTTTCGGCGATATTTTGAGTTTTAACTGCTTGTTCCCCCGGCCATCCTCTATTTGGTAGGTCCCAGTGATCGAGCCTTTGGTGAAATTCCCCGGGCGGACAATCGTCCAATTTAATTTGCTGTTGGTGACTATGGTTTCTTGAGCTGTATGGTCGGCAAACAGGTGCCGCATGAAAAGTGGCACGATCAAGAATTTGTAATAAAAAGGTAAGATGCTCCGACTGTCGCCAATTCCCAGTGCTGAAAGGCAGATCAACCGTTTTACACCGGTATCATTCATGGCGGCTACAATGTTCTTGGTTCCAGCTGCCCTGAGGCCTTCCTTGTTCATGAGTGGCATTCCTAGTGCGCATATAACGGCATCCTGATTTTTGACCGCATCAGTAACTGCAGACGGGTTTAATACATCGCCCATCAACACGGTTAATTTGCCTGAGGTTTCTGTTAGTTTTTCCGGATTTCTCGTAAACGCGGTGATCTCATGTCCCCGCATGAGGGCTTGCTCGATAAGGTTTTGGCCTACGGTGCCCGTTGCTCCAAAAATCACGATCTTCATTTTGTCTTCCTTTACTTTGCTTGACACGATGTCAATTGACAAATCTGCAGATAAGAATTACTTTACATCATGTCAAGTGCCCAGCCCAATACTCGAACCCGAATTTTGCAATCAACTCTGGAGCTGCTGGAAGCAAGTGGCGGCAAAAGTGTGCGGATGTCTGATATTGCCAGGCACGCTGGAATTTCGAGACAGGCACTTTATCTACATTTTACAAAACGATCTGAATTATTAATTGCTGCAACGCATTATCTTGATGAGATGAAGGAAAGTGACCAGCGTCTTTTGCCCAGTCGTGAAGCGGTGTCAGGAGCAGAACGACTTAATGTTTATATAGAAGCGTGGGGCAATTACATTCCTGAAATTTATGGCGTTGCAAAAGCGCTGATTGCTATGGGAGATAATGATCGGGAAGCGAATGAGGCCTGGGAAAAACGGATGCTGGATATGCGTCAGGGTTGTTTGGCGGCAATTTCAGCACTGGCCGATGATGATCAATTGACCGTCGAGTTTTCGATTGATCAGGCCACAGATATTTTGTGGACGATGTTATCAGTAAGAAACTGGGAACAGTTTACATTGCAATGTGGGTGGTCGCAGTCGGAATATGTTAAGCGGATGCAAAGCCTGGCTTCTCAATTATTCGTCAGGAAATAGAGGTTTTAATCCTGACGAATGCGCTCGGGCAACATGCCGTTGGGCATAAGGCGCAGGACTAAAATGATGGTAAGTCCGATTACAAAAACCCGCATTTGCAAGGCGCGGCTGTCGAGATCGCCC
>JALSIJ010000250.1 GCA_026981655.1 Rhizobiaceae bacterium
AGCGAATGGCTAAACAAAAGAGTGAGCGCACGTGAGGTAAAACCTCGCGCAAGCGAATGGCTAAACAAAAGAGTGAGCGCACGTGAGGTAAAACCTCGCGCAAGCGAACGTCTAAACAAAAGTGAGCGCACGTGAGGTAAAACCTCGCGCAAGCGAACGTCTAAACAAAAGTGAGCGCACGTGAGGTAAAACCTCGCGCAAGCGAACGGCACTCTTCTCGCTCACGGCCATTTGTGCTTCGCACGGCCTGCGCGGTCGCGCTTTGCGCTTCACCTATCGGTTCAGTAAACCGAAGTGAGTGCACGTGAGGTAAAACCTCGCGCAAGCGAACGGCTAAACCGAAGTGAGCGCACTTGATTTTCTTTCCGACGGGTCATCCGGCCCACCGTCCGTTCACGCGCCTGCACGCCGACTTTAGCCGTCGCTTGCGCTGCCACGGAGGGATAATTCAAGCCGCACAAGCGCACATACCAACCAATCGCCCTACCAGCCGCCGCCGCCGCCACCACCACCACCACCACCGGAAAAGCCACCGCCACCGCTGGAACCGGAGCTTGACGGCGGGCTGGCTTGTGACATGCCGGATGAGACCGAACTGACAATCTTGGAAGTCGAGGAGGCAAAATTGCTGGTGTTCCAAGTAGATCGGCCAGAATACCACATAGGCTGATAGCTGTTGGAAGGAGCTTTTGTTTTGGCAAGGTGTGATGCGAAGGCCGATGACCAGGGCTTTTCAACACCCAAACCAATCGCGTAAGGCAAAAGCTTTTCAAAGGTTATTGAATCAACCTCGGGTGCATCATTCATGTTCATCCGCTCGGCTTCCGCCACCGACAAATAAAGTTTGAAGCCTTCGACCTCGTCCATAATTTGTTTGCCGTGAACGGTTGGCGCGCGCATCAAATGCAAAAAGCTGACATTCAAGATTCCAAGCGCAATACCGCAATAGGCAACCCAGGCCGGTATTTGATTAATGCCCAATGGGGCAATCAGGGTAACCAGCATGATCGCTCCGGCACCAATTGTAAAAACCATACCCCAAATTTTTGACCCGCCACCGGGTATCCAGTTCCAAAGTCGCCCCAACCCCATTGAGCCTAAATAGGCTCCCAAAGTTGCTACAATTGTAAGGCCAATAAGAATGGGAAATGCATTTTCGTCCATTTGCAGAATTAGGGATACTGCAATGACAAAAATTGATGCCACCATTCCGATGACGAACCACAGGTAATTGTCTTTGAAGAATTTGTTCTCATGCTCGCTCAGTAGGGCAGATTTGAACAATCGCCGGGACCCTTGAACGGCAGGGTAATTGGTTTGGATAAATGAAATTTGGTCATCTGTCCCAAGCAGACGGTCAACCAAAGCCTGCTCTCCCGGCGGTAAAGCGCCAAAATTTCGCAATTCACCTTTTTTGATGATCAGATCATCCTCGGTATCATCTATGACTATGTATTTTTTCACAGCGAGTGACACAAGTGCAGCTATATAGGCCTTTGATGCGCCAAAGCTAGCCGACTTAAAGCCCATATAATGTAGATATGAAACGACAGCTGGAGACAATCCTGCAGGCGGGTTGAAGCGTGGGAAAATCACCCCGCCTTCCGGGTCGCGGCCAACCCAGCGCCATACGACATAGAAATAGGTTGCAACGCCAATGGTGCCCGCGGCCAAAAACATATAACCGAGATTATCCCAAATTCGCCATAACCATTTTACCAGCGCTGATGGTTCTGCAATCACGCCTTTTGGCCAGCCGACCGCAAATGTCAGCCCCTCAAACAGGTTTAACGGCTTGGTCGATTCAAATATCATGGAATTCTGGCTGACTGACCGGGCGGTATAATCATTGCCCTTGGCACCATATCGCCCGATAAAAGCGGAATTATTAATGATCCTGCCATTTTCAGGCAAATTGACCCGCGCAATCACCTTGTCGATTGGGAAAGCCCAATTGTTGCCGGTTACATTCCAGTATAATTCATCAAATTCCTTGAAATATCTTAGTTGTCGACTGGTTTCATAAATGATTTCATAGGTGTATTCACCGGCGGGCAGATATTTGGTTTTCTCCCCTATATAGGTGCGCTTGTGGTCGCCATAATTTCCCTGAAAATACGGCTCATCCTTGCCATCGCGCTTTATTGTTATAATTTTAAAGCCCACATAGCGGCTATAGCCGCTTTTATCCCGGTAGCGCACCGGGAAATCGCGGTAAATTCCGCGCTTTATATCCCGACCTTCAGCTCTCACTTTAATGGTTTCGCGAACCAGCAGCGATCTATCTTCGCGCACTGTAATTGTCGAATCAAACAGCAAAATGCGTTCTTCAGTATGTGCAATTGAAGTTTGGGCCAATAGCGAAAGCACTAGCCACAACAAAAGCCTTATCATTAGGTTGTGACCAGACCCAGCCCTCATTAAAATTCAACCTTTGGAAGTGCACGGGCTGCCGCATCATCAATTTCGAAAAACTCAGCCGAGGTAAACTGAAACTGGTTGGCGATCAGGTTCGAGGGGAATGATTCAACAGAAACATTCATATTGCGCACCGCACCGTTATAATAACGGCGGGACATTTGAATCTGATTTTCAATTTCTTCCAGCGAGTTTTGAAAATCCATGATGTTTTCATTGGCTTTCAATTCGGGGTAATTTTCCATCACCGCAAACAGTTTCAACAATCCGCCGGAAAGTGCGCCTTCAGCCTTTGCCCGTGCTTCCGGGCCTTCATTTTGTGCTCCATCTGCATTGGCGCGCATAGCGGTTATTTCTTCCAGCAGGTCTTTTTCGTGGCTCATATAGCCTTTAACCGCAGCCAGTAGATTGGGGATCAGGTTCGACCGGCGTTTCAACTGCACATCAATACCGCTCCAGCCCTCATTCACCATTTGCCGGTTTTTCACCAGTTTGTTGTAAAGTGAGATGGCGTACAGCACGACCAAAACGATTAAACCAATAGTAATCCATGTGCTCATGAACAGGGTCTCCAGTGTTTAAAGTGCGTTCGACCAAAAGGTCGTAAATCAGAATTATGAGAATAGTAGCCGAACCGCAATAGAATCAAAAGGGTGTTTAGAATCAACGCATCCGGCATAAAACTCTATGCATTAAATCACATGCCTGCCAGATCATCATAATCTCCGGGCGCAAGCACCACACAATCCCTGATCTTCAGTGATTGCCATTCTGAATTTGCATCTGCATTTGATATTACTTTTTTCAATATATCGCGCAGGGATTTTACTTTATCGGGGGGCGTTTTGAGCGAGGTGATGAATGGCAATCCGGGTCTAAGTTTTGTCCAGCCGATAATCTTCAACTTTGACGCAATGTTCGGTTCGATAACCATCAAATGATGCCAGCAAATTGCATCAAGAGCTGCCACATCAGCCTGACCCGCCGCAACCATTTTGGCCGATTGGCGATGTGCACCTGAGCGCACCATTGCGCCAAAATGCTTAGCCGGATCACCGACCATCGCGCGAACACAGCGATAGCCGGAAAGCGAATTTTCTGAATTATAGGCAAATCGGGAGCCAGCCATTGTTTTCAGCGTAATGCGGCTTGATTTATGCACAAGCAGCGCACTTGAATATAACGGCCCGTCGCAGCCTTCGACATTATATTCAGGTGTGGCAAGATATTGAACCATGCCTTTCAACCGGGTTGAAAGCGGATAGCCACAGGTTTGCCCCAAGATCAAATCCGGGCTCAGTGCGAAACTCGTATCATCGTCCGACCGGGAAAGTTCATCCGGCGCTTCAATGCCACATGCGCGCAATTCCCCGGCCAATTCTCGCCACAGGGCATTGGTTGCACCTTCAAGCTCCGGCCAGTCATACATCGGCAAGGCGGCGATCATACAAACACTTTCGTCATTTATTTCAAACCGGAAAGGCTGTTATCCGGGCCAAAACTATCGGGGCCAACCCGAATTTCCAAAAGGGTCGGGGCGCTTGCTGCAAGCGCGCGTTCAAAGGCCGGAACAAAATCACCCGTTTGTTCAATCACTTCACCATTTGCACCAAAGGCGCGGGCGAAGGCAGCAAAATCAGGATTGGTCAGATCAGTACCGCTTACTCGATCCGGGTGGCGCTTTTCCTGATGCATACGAATAGTGCCATAGCTGCCATTATTGATGACGAGGAATATTGGATTAACGCCAAATTGAATGGCTGTTGCAATCTCCTGTCCGTTCATCAGAAAATCGCCATCACCGGCAAAACTTACAACTGTTCGTTCAGGATAGGCGATTTTCGCACCCACGGCCGAAGGTATCGAATACCCCATAGCACCTGAAACCGGGGCAAGGGTTGTGCGTGCCCCTCGATAGGTGAACATTTTGTTGGGCCAGTCGGCATAATTTCCAGCGCCATTTGTCAAAATCGCATCAGCAGGCAGCGTGGCGCGCAGATATTCCATAATCGTGCCCATATCCACCGGCCCGACTTGCGGCCTGAGGAACAGGGCTTGTTGAAAACCTTCTGCCAGTTCTTTGGTTTGTGCTTCCCATGCGGGATTGGCAATTGTAATTGACCTGTTAAGGGATGCGGCGCACAGGCTTGAATCGGCACAAATCGCCAGATCAGGCGTCAATACGCGCCCAAGGTCCTCGTGGGTTGGCAGAATGTGCACAAGCTTTTGCTCGGGCTTTGGCGCTTTAACCAGCGTATATTTTCTAACCGTTGCATCGGCCAGCCGCGAACCAATAGCGATGATCAAATCAGCAGATACGGCATAATCAAGCAGCGATTGAAAACTGCCAAAGCCAAGATTACCGATATAGCTTGGATGAGTGTTGTTGATCAAACAATGGCGGCGAAATCCGGTCGCGACCGGAATGTGATTGCGCATTGCAAATTCGTCGATGGCGCTGCGGCCTTCGATGGTCCAATCTGAACCACCAAGTACGATCAAGGGTTTGTGCGAGGATTTGAGCATTTGCCCGATCTGCTCAATGTCTGGCTCATTTGGCGCGGTACGGGTAATTGGAGCAGGGGGCAGGTCTTCCACATCAGCCAGTTCCAGCAACATATCTTCCGGCAATGCGAGAGCCACCGGTCCGGGTCTGCCGCTGGTGGCGATGCGTATGGCGCGGTTGATAAACTCGGGAATTCTTGCCGCATCATCAATCTCGGCAACCCATTTGGTGATCGGCCCAAGCATCTGGCGATAGTCAATTTCCTGAAAGGCTTCACGTTCCCGCTGGTGTCGCGGGATCTGCCCAATCAGCAGCAAAAGCGGGGTCGAACCCTGAAATGCCGTGTGCAGGCCGATCGAAGCATTGGTTACCCCAGGGCCACGGGTAACAAAACACAGCCCCAGTTTTCCGGTGGCGTTGGCCCATCCATCCGCCATATAAGCGGCTCCGCCTTCCTGACGACAGGTTACAAAACGGATCTGGTTTTGCCGCTCATATATAGCATCCAGCGCTTCCAGATAGCTCTCGCCAGGCACGCCGAATATAGTGTCTGCGCCATTGACAAGCAGCGCATCGATCAAAATCTGACCGCCAGTTCTTATCGCCATTTGAAATTCTCCAGATAGAGTCAGATTTTCAGCTATTTATGTCGATTTTACACGATCAACCCGATCGAATGCGGGTAACCTTAGACAGAATAATGGAATTGACAATCGAAAAAATGTCGATGTCTGAAATTACTAACTGGCGATATGCAACTCGCTGGAAAGGGGTATTTATGCCTTCATTTTGCAGCTTCATTTTCGATACAGAGTTCAATAATATTCCGGCAGATATACGCGCGATCATGAAACGATCGGTGCTCGACACATTGGGCATTGCAATTGTTGGCACCACATCTGATTTGGCAAAAATAGTGAGCGGATACGCCAAGGGTCACTGGTGCGCCGGTGCAAATGCCCCCCATGCAAGGGTTTTGCTTGATGGGACATCTTTAAGCCCGGAAGGTGCTGCATTTGTTGCAGCCTTTACGATAGACGCAATTGATGGCCATGATGGATACTCGCCCGCCAAGGGCCATGCGGGCTCGGCAATCATACCGGCATTATTGGCGTTTTGTGAGGACAGAAAACAGGCCGGCAACCCGGTAACAGGCCGGGAGTTTTTGACGGCGATGACAATCGGCTACGAGGTGTCATATCGTGCCGGTCTTGCTCTGCATGCCACCACCAATGACTATCATACTTCAGGTGCATGGACAGCTGTCGGTGTAGCCGCAATGGGCGCGCGTTTGCTGGGGCTGAGCGAAGAGCAAATGCGCCACGCCATCGGGATTGCAGAATATCACGGTCCGCGCAGTCAAATGATGCGCTGCATTGACCACCCAACCATGCTGCGTGACGGCGTGGGATGGGGCGCGCCAACCGGAGTGAGCGCCACATATATGGCACAAGCCGGGTTTACCGGTGCACCGGCGATTACCGTTGAACGAGAGGATGCTGCTGAATTTTGGCAGGATCTTGGAGAAAATTGGGAAATATCGCGGACGAATTACAAGAGCTATCCTGTTTGTCGTTGGGCGCATCCGGCAATTGACGCAGCCGCTGATTTGATGAACGACAATAATTTGTCCAGCGCTGATGTGGAGCGGGTTCGAATTCAGACATTCCACAATGCCATACGGCTGGCCGGGCATGCCCCAAAAACTGTCGATGAGATTACCTACGCGATTGCTTTTCCAACGGCCACAATGATTGTCCGTGGAAAAATTGGCATGACCGAATTGTCGGCTGAAATACTCAATGATGCCGAAATTAGCCGCATCAGTTTGGCAACCGAATTGGTGGAAACCGAATATTTTAACAAAATCTCGGTTGGAGAGCGTTGGGCCGACGTGACGCTATACTTGAAAGACGGTCGTGAATTGCAATCGCCGCCGCGAAAGCCAAAGGGCGATCAGCACACTGACCCGCTTAGTGATGAGGAGATTTCCGACAAGTTTCACGCTTTTGCTGACCCGGTGATTGGTGCCGGGCGGGCGGGAGCGCTTAGGTCTGCAATCAATGATATGGATGGGGAGAATGCTGATTTGGATTGGCTGGATGAATTGCTATATTCGGCAAATTAGAGCCTGCCGACAAATCTCCATTTCACTTTTAAAACCGAACCGACCAGCAAAATCCAAACTTTTGAAGTTGGCGCTCTATTTCACCACCAGAACCGGACATTTTGCCAGGGTCTCCACCCGGTGCGAAACGCCGCCGCGTAACATGCCTTCAAGATCGCCCATGCCGCGCGAGCCAATGACAATCATGTCGGCCTTGAACGATTTGGCACGATCAATGATAGAGCGGGCAATCGGGCCTTCTTCGGTTTCGATTTTGACATCTTTCAGGCCGGCTTTTCTAGCCTCGTCGCGTGCACCGGAAAGCAGGTATTCAGCACCTTTTCGTAGCAATTCGGGGTCAAATGTTGCCATATGCTCCGATTTGGCGAATGCCTTTAAACTGTCCGGCAAACTGTATGGCTTTACCACATGATATAACAACACTTCAGCCCCCAGGCTTTTGGCAATTTCCGCACCATAGCGAACGCTGGTATTTGAGTGTTTGGAGCCGTCAACGGCAATCAGAATTTTCTTAATCATGGAATAGTCCTTTGCTGGATCACCCAACTTTTATAAACAATCCGATTTAAAATCGCCGCGTCAGGTTGCGACAGTTTTCGCGCCATCCGGTGCAGGTTTTTCGAAACCATGCAAAACCTGCTGCGGATTTTCTTCAATTTGTTCTATTTCCTCCATTGTTCGGTGGCAGGAAATAAAGTGGTCCGGTGAAGGTTCGCGGGTAGGGGCTGTTTCGCGGTCGCAAGTACCGTCAATGGCAATCGGGCAACGGTTGTAAAACGGGCAACCGGTATCAGTAATTTCAACACCACGCGCAATGCCAACCGCCATTTCGCGTTTTTTCATGGTGTCCTCAAGCCAGCCAACCCGCAGTTCGGGCACAGATGAGATTAGCAATCTGGTATATGGGTGATAAGGCGGTGCAAGCACCTCGTCGACCGGACCTTGCTCCACCACACGGCCAGCATAGAGCACTACAATCTCATCGGCAAAAGAGCCGACGGTGGAAAGGTCGTGCGAAATAAACACAAATGAGACACCTGTTTTATCACGCAGTTTTTTCAATAGTTTTATGACGTTCGAACTGACAATTGAATCAAGAGCTGAAGTAACTTCATCGCACAGCATGACCTCAGGGTTGGCTGCCAGCGCGCGCGCCATATTCACCCGCTGCTTTTGTCCGCCAGATAATTCTGAAGGGTATCGTGATTCAAAATCAGATGGCAGTTCCACCAGATCGAGCAGTTTGGCAACTTCTTCGCGCCGCTCCCGGCCTTTGATACCGCGATAAAATTCCAGCGGTCGGCCCAATATGTCGCCAATAACCTGGCGCGGGTTTAATGCCGTGTCAGCCATTTGATAAACGAATTGAATTTTTTGCAGTTCCTCCAGCGAGCGATCTTTTAATGAGCGCTCGAGCTTTTTGCCGTCAAGATATACTTCACCTTTCGCGGCAGGCAAAAGTCCGGCAATCACCCGGGCAAGCGTAGACTTTCCGCAGCCGGATTCGCCAATGACACCAACCACATGGGAGTTTTTGATTTTTACATTGATGTCACGCAATACGGTAATGGCCGGTTTGCCGTTGACGACGCCACCATACCCGGCGGTCATATTTTTAACTTCAATATTATATTCAACGCGGTCGTGTTGATCACTGAGCAATTCGCCCATACCTGCTTTTGGTGTGGGCTTTACCGCTGCCATCAGCCTTTTTGTATAAGGATGCTGCGGATTGTTGATAATCTGCTCGGTCGGCCCCTGTTCCTGTACTTCACCGGAATACAGCACCACAATATGATCGGCGACCTGCGCCACAACCGCCAAATCATGGGTCACATAAATTGCCGCCGAACCTTCTTCCTGAATGACCTTTTTAAAGGCTTTCAGCACTTCGATCTGGGTGGTCACATCAAGCGCTGTTGTCGGCTCGTCCAACACCAGCAGATCGGGCCGTGAAACCAGTGCCATCGCTGCCATTAGACGCTGCAATTGTCCGCCAGATACCTGGTGCGGATAGCGACGCCCAAGTCGTTCTGGGTCGGGCAGTTCCAGTGCGTGATAAAGTTCGATTGCGCGCTTGTCCGCTTCCTCCTGGGTCAGCGTTCCGTGCAATACGGCAGCCTCGGTAACCTGCTCGCCAATTGTAATGGCCGGGTTAAACGTGGCGGCTGCACTTTGCGCCAGATAGGCAACTTTATTACCGCGCAATTCGCGTTGATCTTGCGGGTCCATCGACAATACATCTTCACCATGCAGACGCACTTCACCACCGGGAAATTCCAGCCCCGGCCTGCAATAGGCCATTGTGGCCATTGAAATTGTAGATTTACCAGAGCCGGATTCGCCAATTAACGCCACAACCTGACCGGCCTTAACTTTAAAGCTAACCCCTTTAACAATAGGGATGGGGGTGCCATCTTCCTTGCGAGCCTGTATCTGCAGATTATCAATTTCAAACAGTTCAGCCATTAGGTGTTCTCTTCTTCCTGATCGTTTTTAGGCGCTTCACATTGGTCAAGGCGGGTAACTACGAGATCATTTTCTTAGCCAGGTCACCACCAGATTCAGCCGAGACATCATCGACAATCAGATTGATTGCAATTGTAAACGAGGCAATTGCCAGAGCTGGCCAAATTGGTGCCAGAATCCCCCAACCTTCAGCAAATTGCATAGCCTCCAGATTGCCACGCACCATCGAGCCCCAGTCCGCATTTGGCGGTTGAATTCCAAGCCCCAGGAAACTGAGTGAGGAAATAAACAGCACCACAAATACCAGCCGCAAACCAAAATCCGTCGCCAATGGCATTGCCGCATTGGGCAATACTTCGCGGAAGATAATCCACCATATGGTTTCACCGCGCGCCTGTGCAGATTCGACATAATCCATAACCATGATTTCCTGGCCATAGGCGCGGGCAATCCGGTAGACACTCGATGCATAAATAATGGCCGCCGTACCTATCAATATCGGGATTGATGAACCAAGTGCCACGACAATGAGCAGACCCAACATAATGGTTGGCAAAGAAAGTATTGCGTCATTGATACGGCTGAGGATCATATCAGTCCATCCGCGTTTAACAGCTGCCGCAATACCGGCTGTCACGCCCATTAAATAGGCCAATAAAGTTGCAATAACCGAGATGCCGACAGTCATGCGCGCACCCCACAAGACACGGGAAAGTATGTCGCGTTCGTTTTTATCGGAACCAAGCCAGTGAGTGCCACCACCGTCAATTTCTGCTCCGGGCGGTAAATAGCTGTCCATATCAAGAATGGCCGCCTGATCGTAAGGGGCAATCCAAGGTCCTATCACAGCGATTACAATCCAGAATACAACGATTACCACGCCGATCTTGCCGGTCCATGATAGTTTTAACCGCTTCTTCGGCGGTGCATCATGCAATTCGTCATAGATTGACATATCCTGATCGGTTTCAGCTTCTGCGCCTTGGGTAACGTCACTCATGGGTTTCAGTTCCTATTTTGGGTTGCGCAGTCTTGGATTTGCTAAAATTGCAGCCACATCGGCAAGAATAATCAGAACGACATAGGTGGCACAAAAAATCATCGCACATGCCTGGACCAGTGGCAGGTCGCGGGTTTGCACCCCGTCAATCATCAGTTTTGCCAGGCCCGGATAGGCAAAGATTGTCTCAACAATGACTACGCCGGAAACCAGATAGGCGAGGTTCAGGGCGATCACATTGACGATTGGGCCGATGGTATTGAAAAATGCATGGCGCAAAATTATACGCTTGCGGCGAACCCCTTTGAGTATAGCCATTTCAATGTAAGGCGAATTCATCACGTTTAGAATGCCTGCGCGGGTCATTCTTATCATTTGGGCGGCGACAACGATGACCAAAACAAGCAAAGGCATCGCCATGCTCCGCCACCAGTCATAATAGCTTTGTTCCGCCGAAACACGGGCAATGGAGGGTAACCAGCCTAATTGTACGGCAAAAATCAGCACCATAAATGTCGCAATGAAAAATTCGGGAACTGAAATCAGGGCAAGCGTGCCAAAGGTCAGTGATTTATCGATCCATGTGCCAGGATACATCGCGGCCATCAATCCAAGACCAACTGAAAGTGGAACAGAGATGAGGGCGACAATTCCGGCCATTACCATGGTGTTATAGAGACGCTCACCAATAAGGCTGGAAATCGTTGCTCCACCGGCTTTCGATGTTCCCAAATCGCCGGTTAGCATATTGCCAAGCCAGCCAAAATACTGAAATATCAAAGGTTGGTCCAGCCCGCGCTCGGCCCGGTAAGCAGCTAGTGATTCCGGGGTTGCCGATTGGCCCAATACGATTTGCGCCACATCACCTGGAAGTGCGTTGGTCATGAGGAATACCAGTACGGAAACCACCCAAAGGGTAACGAACCCAATCAATATTCGTTGAATAACCATGCGTTGCATGTGGCCGTGCCTCCCAACACTTCCCAAGGGCAGGCCCTTGATTTATTCTTTAGTGAGGCACCTATTTCTCGTTGCAAAATACCTGAAACCGAAACTCGAATTGTCTGATCAAGTATCTGTTATCGCGATATGTGCGAATTAAAAGATATTGCCGCCCGGTTCGCGCAGTCAGACAATTGCTCAATATAGTATTTTGAACTGGAGCGTGTCCGCCTGTACGGAATTGTCGCTGGCCCAAAATCTTGGGCCAACGATATTTTTTGTTTCGACTTAAACGTCTGTGCGCCAGGCAAATTCTGGCCATTCGTAACCACCGAGTGAACCCAGTGGCATACGACCGATGCCTTCAACTTTGTCAGACTTACCATCCACATAGTTACGATGCGCAGGAATGATCATGCCGCTACCTGGTGCATCATCTGTTCCTTCAGCAATCAGCTTCTGCATTTCGCAATACATCTCATGCCGTTTGACTGGATCGGAAACACCACGAACTTCAGTTAGCATTCTGCCAAGCTTGTCGCTTTTCCACAATGTATCGTTCCAGGGAGCATCCGGTGCAAAGGCCAGATTCAGCATTACATTTGCAGTTGGGCGCATGTTCCATGTTACCACATTAAGTGGTGTTTTCATCCATACAGCCCCCCAATAACCATCATTTGGAACTTTCTTGATCTGCAAATCAAGTCCAATTTTTCCGGCTTCGCGCTGCATTAAAAGGCTGATATCGGTAATACCCGGTGCCACTTCAGCCACATTTAATTCAGCTGAAGTTATGCCTGATTTTTTCAGATGGAATTTGGCCTTGTCCAGATCATGTTCTTTTTGAACCATTTCCGAGCAATGGTCAGCGCCATAAGCAATGTTGATCGGATGATCATTGCCAACAGTACCCTGACCCTTGAGGATTGATTTTACGATCTTTTTGCGGCGTTGAATATATTGCAGCGCTTTAACAAAGTCAGGATTGTTACCCGGAGCCGTATGGGTCATCGCGCAGATACCAAAATAGGCACCCGATGGAACAGACCAGACACCAACACCGTCTGTTGATTCAACTTTTCTGATCGCTTTTGGATCAAGCGCCTGCATCAGATCAATGTCACCGGATAGGAATGCGCTGGTACGCGCCACCTTATCGGTAATTGCGGTGATTTCAATCTCATCCACATGCGCACCTTCGCGCCAGTAATGGGTGTTGCGCTCACCAATAGAACGTACACCAGGTTTGAATTCTTTTAATCGGAACGGGCCAGTGCCATTGGCAGTCTGGAAATCTGTGGTGCCATCCTTGATTATCTTAAACTGCGGTGTGCCGAGAATCACCGGCAGGTCGCTATTCGGGCCAGACAGAATTGCTTTAACCGTATGGCTGTCAATTTTCTTCCACTCTTTAACATCAGCAACCAAAGGTTTGGCGGTTGAAGTGGATTTTTCGCCATAGTGACGGGACATCGTGTAAACCACATCATCTGCGGTGAAGTCGCTGCCATCGTGGAACTTAACACCCTTGCGGAGTTTAAATGTCCATTCTGTATTGTCAGAATTGGCTGAATATTCTTCAGCAAGTTCTGGCCGTGTCGAAAGGTCATCGTTGATCTGGCAGAGGCTGTTATAGAAAGAACGACCGCGGGAATAATCAATGGTTGACGTGTTCAAGCCAGGATCAAGCGTATCGTTGGGACCGTGTAGATCGGATGCAAAGGTAATTTTACCGCCTTTTTTCGGTGTCATCGCCAAAGCTTGTGTTGCTGAAGTAACAATTGAACCAGCGCCAGCGATGGTGGCTCCTGCGGCAACCAGCCAACCCATAACTTCGCGCCGGGTTGCGCCGCGTTTCAAGCCTGTTTGGATAGTTTGTTGATCTGTAACTGAAAGATTTTCAATTGTGGGCAAGTCGCCCGTTGGATTTTTCATGGTGATTCCTCCCTTTTGTTTATTCTTGAAAAGAGTTTCGCGTTGTTGCGCTGCAATTGGAACTGTAATAATACTTATATCAGTTATAATCTGAGGTAATATTATGCTTAGGCGCCAACTGCCATCTACCAATTCGTTATTCTCGTTCGAAGTTGTTGCAAGGCTTGGCAGTTTTTCAGATGCCGCGCGTGAACTGAACGTAACCCAACCAGCCGTTTCGCGATCTATAAGCGAATTGGAGGGACATCTTGGGTATTCCTTGTTCAAGCGCCACGGGCGATGGATTGATCTTACCCCCAATGGCGACAAGCTATATCGGGCAACCTCGCTGGCATTTGGCACGATTATCGAATCCCTGCGCGACATCGAACAGCAACAGGAAAGTCGGGAAACCGTTACTATATCCATGTCGGCCGGGTCGGTTGATCATTGGTTTATCCCCAGAATGGCCGAATTTAAGGAGAAGTTTCCTGAGGTGAATTTGAGTTTTGAGGCTTTTGTTCGTGATGATGATGACCGACTGACTAATTTTGATCTGGCGATCAGATTATCCAGCCCGCAACATGCAGATATGCATCGCTGGCCGTTTTCAGACGAAAAGATACTGGCGCTTTGTTCGCCCGCTTATCTGGATAAATACGGCTCTCTTGACCAACCCGTACCGGGAAAGCCTCATACCTTGATCGAGTTATTGGACCAAAGGTATTCTCTGGATGAGTATTTTCATGCCACCGGCCAGCAAACGCCAGAAGGTGCAAAGGTTGTGAAGTTTTCAGACTATTCGAGCATAATACAAGCGGCAATTCAGGGGCAGGGGGTTGCGCTCGCCTGGATCACGGAAGCATCCCGCCAAATCATTGATGGCAACCTTCTTCTGGCCTGCACTCAGGTGGTAAAAACCGGGCGCAGATACCATATTCTTGCATCCAATCTCACCCCAATGCGGCCAATTGTCGAAGATATACGCGATTGGCTGATTAATGAGATGCGTAATGACCAGCGGAAAATCTCGACAATCCTCAAAGCCAACTGGGATCTGTATTGATCGAAGGTTTTACTCATATCTCACCCAGGTTCCGATCATTGGAAGGGGGCGAATTAAACCGTTCCTTATAACAGCGCGAGAAATAGGATTGTGATGAAAACCCGGTCGCGACGGCAACTTCCAGCAATGAAATACCCGAATGAAATATCAGGTGCCGCGCCCGTTCGAGCCTGAGGTTGAGATAATAACGATGAAGGGTCTTTTGCCTGTGTTTTTGAAACAGCCGTTCAAGCTGGCGTAAAGAGATACCCACATGATTGGCAATTTCTGGCGAAGTTTTGGTGTCTTCAATATGCATCATCATGAATTCGATTGCGGACGCAAGTTTAGCAGACCTCCGGCGCGCCTGGGTTATTTCCACATTCCGCTGAAAGTCACCCGGAGTGCGTAAATGATCATAGACAAATTGTTCCGCGACGGCGGCTGCCAGACCTTCTCCTTCCGTTCGTGAAATCCAGTTCAGCATCAAATCGAGTGAGGCAATTCCACCCGCAGCGGTAATCCGGTTGCGGTCAATTTCGTAAATCCCGCCGGTTAGCAGGGCTTTTGGGTGGTTCTCGCGAAAACTCTCGTCGTTTTCCCAATGGATTGTGCAGCGCGTTCCGTCCAAAAGCCCCGCATTGGCAAGGATCTCACTTCCTGTACTTATGGCCCCAAGCGTACATCCGCCACGCGCTAGCTTTCGAAGCCAGTCCAACAACAGTTTGGAATTGCTTTGTTCTGCATCAAAAAAGCCCGCACAAATAATTACCAGATCAAACTTGACCAGTTTTTGCTGGATTGAGAAATGCGTGGAAATTTCAATTCCATTGCTGGCAAAAACCGGATTTCCATTTTCAGAAAGCAAGTGCCAATTAAATATTTTTCTATCTGCCAAACGGTTGGCAGAACGCAGTGGCTCAACCGCAGCACTAAACCCCATCATGGCAAATTCGGGGATCAGTAAAAAACCGACTTCCAGCGTTGGCTTTGCGGAGATTGAAGGTTTGCCGGTTGCGTTCATTTCAATGCCCGTCATTTTGAATTAAAACTGATTTAAACCTCAATGGCGAAAAAATAGCAATAACTGTCGAATATATGCAACTGCCACTTCGAGTGCCACACCATGATCGACGTATATTTGATCGGGAGAAACAAATGAAATCGCAGGCCAAAGTGGTTGTAATCGGCGGGGGAGTAGTCGGCTGTTCGGTGCTTTATCATTTGGCAAAGCTGGGTTGGAGCGATGTGGTTTTGCTCGAGCGTGATGAACTGACTTCAGGTTCCACCTGGCATGCGGCCGGCGGAATGCACACAATTAACGGCGACCCCAATATCGCCAAGCTGCAGAAGTACACGATTGATTTGTATAAAGAAATTCAGGAAATTTCCGGGCAGGATGCGGGCGTGCACATTACCGGTGGGGTGATGTTGGCGGCAAGCGAAGCAAGGCTTGACTGGTTAAAGGGCCTCGTTGCCAAAGGGGCATATCTTGATATTGATGCCCAAATTATCTCGCCGGAAGAAGCCAAGAGCTTCATGCCTTTGATTGATCCGTCCAAATTTGTCGGAGCCATGAAAACCAGCGTCGATGGTCACCTCGACCCATCTGGCGTTACCCATGCCTTTGCCCAATCGGCGCGCAAGCTTGGCGCGGAAATCGAGCGCTTTACCAAGGTCGAAAGCCTGTCACAAATGCCAGACGGTGCCTGGCGGGTAACCACAAACAAAGGCGACATTATTGCCGAGCACGTGGTCAATGCGGGCGGATTATGGGCCCGCGAAGTTGGCCGCATGGCAGGGCTTGAACTGCCCGTATTGGCAATGGAGCACATGTACCTGCTGACTGAAGATATGCCTGAAGTGGCGGAATGGAACGAAAAAACCGGCAAGGAAATAATTCATGCGGTAGATTTCGACGGAGAATTATATCTTCGTCAGGAGCGCGGCGGGATGTTGATGGGGACCTATGAAAAGGCAGGCAAACCCTGGTCTCCGCACACAACGCCGTGGGATTTCGGCCATGAATTGCTCGAGCCGGATATTGACCGAATTGCCGCCTCGCTGGAAGTGGGTTTTGAACATTTTCCGGCTTTTAAGAATGTTGGTATCAAGCAGATAATCAATGGCCCGTTTACTTTTGCACCTGACGGAAATCCGCTGATTGGCCCGGTTCGTGGACTGCCAAACTACTGGTGTGCCTGCGGTGTGATGGCCGGGTTTTCACAAGGCGGTGGCGTTGGCCTGGCGCTTGCTAACTGGATGATTGAAAATGATCCGGGAATGGACGTCTGGGCGATGGATGTGGCGCGCTTTGGTGACTGGGCAACACCTGAATATACCTCGCTCAAGGTTCAGGAAAACTATTCACGACGGTTTTCCATCCGCTATCCAAATGAAGAGTTGCCAGCCGCTCGTCCGCTTAAAACAACACCGATATATGAGCGCCTGAAAGCCAGCGGAGCACAGTTTTCGGCAGCATATGGTCTCGAGGCGGCTCTTTGGTTTGCGCCTGCTGGCGTTGTTGATGAGTTCTCCTGGTATCGCTCTACAGATTTTGACCATGTGGGCGCGGAAGCAAAGGCAGTACGTAATTCCGTCGGGCTTACGGAAATATCGGGCTTTGCAAATTACACGATTTCAGGCGAGGGCGCGGAAGCCTGGTTGGACAAAATTCTTGCCTGCAAGATGCCGCAACCCGGCCGCATGACCCTTGCCCCGATGCTTAAACATGACGGAGGGGTCATTGGAGATTTCACCCTAGCTAACCTGGGCGGCGGCAGATGGTTCATTGCAGGGTCAGGTGTTGCTGAAGATTTTCATATGCGATGGTTCGAAACTCATTTGCCGAGTGATAATTCAGTGCAAATAACGGCGCATGGTGCCGGAATGGTTGGCCTTTCCATTGCCGGACCCAATGCCCGCAAAGTCTTGCAGGCGATCACATATCATGATGTTTCTGCCGAAGCGTTTAAATTTATGGATATTGGTGAAATTTTCATCGGTATGGCGAAGGTGCTTGTTGGCAGGGTAAGCTATACCGGCGATCTTGGTTTTGAGCTTTGGTGTAAACCAGAATATCAGTGCCATCTCTTTGATTTGCTGATGTCAGCGGGCAAAGACTTTGACATCAGGTTATTTGGAACCAGAGCCTTGAACTCACTGCGGCTTGAGAAAAATTATGGCAGCTGGGCGAGGGAATATCGCCCGATCTACAGCCCTGAAGAATGTGGTTTGTCGTGGTTTGTATGCCGCGATAAAGCAGCCGATTTTATCGGCAAAAAAGCCTCTACGGAACTTTATGACAACAACATCGCAGATATGCATTTGAGAACCTTTGTCGTTGATGCAAACAATTCAGACCCCATTGGTGATGAGCCAATTTATTTCGATGGTAAAGCGGTTGGCTGGGTAACCTCCGGTGGCTATGCACACGCTTCCGGCGTTTCTGTTGCAATGGGCTATGTGCCGCGTGAACTGGCGCCCGAACCGGAGGGTTGGGAAATTGAAATTCTTGGCGAACGTCGATCCGCAAAACTTCAATTTAAACCACTCTTTGACCCTGACGGGGTAAGGATGAGAGGATAATCCAATGGCTCGCGAACAGGGTTCAGCAAGAAAACAACGCCGAAGACGGGCCAAGGGGGGTAATGTTGCCGCAGGTCAGGCAATCGAGCAAATGCCCTGGCATCAGCCCGAATTGAGCTTTCCACCGCAGGAATTATTGAACGAAGAGCAAATTGATATCATTCATATTGCCTCGCTAAAAATCTTAAAAGAAATTGGCATGGAATTCATGTCTGCTGATGCGCGAGATCGTCTGAAAAAAGCCGGTGCAGATGTCAACGAAGAGACACATATGGTGCGGTTTGATCCCTCATTGGTCGAGGAACTCATCAAAACAGCCCCTTCGATTTTCACATTGCATGCGCGCAATCCGCAGAAAAATCTCAAAATCGGCGGGCGTTATATCGTCAATGGCTGCGTTTCCAGCCCGCCCAATGTTTCCTGTATGGATAAGGGGCGGCGGCCCGGCAATATTGAAGACTTCCAAAATCTGCTGCGGCTTTCGCAATATTTCAACATCATTCATTTAATCGGCGGCTACCCGGTTGAACCTTTGGATCGGGCCGTTTCAACCCGACATTTATATAACACGAGAGACATGCTGACGCTGACCGACAAGGCAATCTCAGTCTATTGTATTTGGGGGCAAAGAGTATCCGATGCAATAGAGATGGCCCGGATTGGACGCGGTATCAGCAACGAGCAACTTGAACAGGAACCGTCCTGCTTTTCAGTCATCAACACCAATTCTCCGTTAAAATTTGACGAGATGATGCTGGATGGGCTGATTGAAATGTCCTCGCGAAATCAGGTGATTTGCGTCACCCCCTTTACCCTGGCAGGAGCGATGGCTCCAATCACCCTTGCGGGCGCCCTTGCTCAACAAAACGCCGAAGCGCTTGCCGGGCTGGTCATGACCCAGATTGTCCGTCCGGGCGCACCATTTGTTTATGGCGGATTTACTTCAAATGTGGATATGAAATCTGGCGCGCCGGCATTTGGCACGCCGGAATATATGAAAACCTCAATTATTGGTGGTCAGCTGGCGCGCCGTTATAAGGTTCCCTACCGCACTTCGGGGGTGAATGCGGCCAATACGGTTGATGCGCAGGCGGCGTATGAGTCTGTGTTTTCGCTTTGGGGCGCCACGATGGGTGGCGGCAATGTAATCAAGCATGCGGCTGGCTGGATGGAAGGCGGGCTGGTTGCGTCTTACGAGAAACTGGTTCTGGATGTTGATCTGCTGCAAATGGTGTCAGAATTTTTAAAGCCGGTTATTGTTGATGACAGTACATTGGGTTTTGAATCCATCATTGAGGCGGGTGTCGGCGGGCATTTTTTTGGCACCACCCATACCCAGGAGCGGTACCGCAATGCGTTTTATGCACCACTGATTTCAGATTGGCGCAATTATGAAAGCTGGGAGGGAGCCGGCAGTCCGCGTGCCTGGCAGAAAGCCAACCAACTCTGGAAAAAGGCTCTGAAAGACTACCAGGAGCCACCGATTGATTTGGCAGTTACCGAAGAGCTTGATCGCCATATTGCGGCAATTGAAGAAACCGGTGGGATTGGTACTGACTTTTGACAATGCTCCGAATTCGCAAATTAAACTCAACCAGATTAATCACAAGAGTAAAAAGCCGTTGCCAATTTAATTCAGATTTGGCATTGATCTCAGACGTTATATGAGTTTTCGGCAGATTAACAGGCGAATTGGAGAAGTCTCGGTGGGAATTTCGGTAAATTGGATAAAGAGTTTTGTTTTGGTGGCCGCAATCATTTCGGCGTCTTCCGGGGTTGCACAGGAAGCCAAAAAGCCCGTTGCAAAAAAGCCGGTTGCATCCTGGGTTGTGAATTGTAATCCAGCCCGTGATGGCTCATCCATGATTTGTCAGATGTCTCAAACCTTCAATGAGGCAAAGTCTAAAAAACGGATCATGGCGATCTCGATCAGGCCCCAACCGACAGATAAATCAAAACGCCCCTTGATGGTATTGGCATTGCCACACGGCTTGCATTTTCCATCCGGTGCAAATTTTAAGGTGGATGACCAGCCAGCCGTGCCGATTGAATTGCAGACCAGCGATCAAAACGGGGTTTATTCCGCAACACCATTGGGCCCCAAAACCATTGCTGCTATGAAAAGAGGCAATGTGATCACCGTGACAATGTTTGCGGCTGCAAACAAGCCGCTGGCAATTCCCGTTTCACTGGTTGGATTTACCGCAGCTTTCAACAAGATCAATTCATCAAAATAGCTGGCCATAAACTTAAATGATCCTCCGGTGGGCAATAAATTGCCTGCCGGGTTTATTTAGATTTGGCGGCAGACAGTTCAATCAGGTTGGCCCAGTTGCCAGATGAAATCAGGTGACAATAAATTGCAGAAATTGCGCCGATCTTGCGCAGATTGATGAATTTTTTGTCCGACAAATCATTAAATCGGGCTTCATCGACGACCTTGAAATCCGTGACACTCAAGTGCTCGCCTGATTCCAGATTGATATTGGCGTGGTTGACGACCAGCAGATTTTCATCGGCAATTGCGTTGCTGACCACCTGCGACCCCTGTACTTCGCCCTGATAAACCCTGCAAAACTCTAGCGCATTTTTAGTAGCCTCTGTCGCCTCTTTACCATCGAACAGTGCAACACCGTCTTTTGTCGCTAGATGCGGCGCTAAGCGGTCAATACAAAGCGAAAATTGTGATTGATCATTGTCGGTTACAAAGACAAATGGATAACGCCTCACATAGGAAGGAATATATGTATCAGCCTTCCATTTTCCTTTCGCATCGACAAAAAGATTTTCGTCTTTCCTAAGGCCCACAACCGCCACAGCTACGGGTGTTTCTTCGCCAATGAAGACAATAGGGTAATAGCGCGCAGCCGCCGCCAGTTCTGTAACATTCAACGGGATTACATGGGTGTTGGTTGCAAACTTGAAACCAACATCGGCGTTAAATCGCAATTCACCATGCCGTTCGCTGCTCAGCGCTTCCGGTTGTTTGTAGAACATTGGAAAAACCTGTCCCGCATCGTTATTGACGGAATCGCCGGAATTTTTTGTGCCATTTTTGCTGTTCATCGTATCCCTGTAATCCTCGTTGTTGGTTCAACGCCTTTCAATAATCTTCGAATGCATCAACTGCTCTAACATATTTGTTGAGGGAGTGAAGCTTTTGCATCCAAATTTGTTCAAATGGAGAGTCTGGATGAATTTTGGCAACATTCTTTTCACACAAGAGGTTGCATTCGTCTGGTATTCCAAAAACCGCCAGGCTCAATTCTGTTCAAGCAAAATTACTTTTTTTTGGAAAATAATGTAGTCTTGCATAAAAAAAACCTTGCCTTATATTACGTTTTACTAATATACCGTCGAATGACTAATTGAGCAGGTGCTACAATGTACAATTTAAAACCCGGAACGATACCGCATTTATTGGTGGGCGCATTTTTCGCAACCCAGCTATTATTCGGGAGCGCCATTGCAGCAGAGCTGCCTTTTGAAGTCGGGATTGCCAAAACTATCACGGTAAATACCCAGCGCCAGTTTGAAGGCACGGTTGAGGCGATTAATAAAACCACCGTATCTGCACAGACTGCAGGTCGCATAACCTACATTAATTTCGATGTGGATGATTATGTGGAGCAGGGAGCGGTTATTTTGCGCTTCAGCAATAAAGAGCATAAAGCCCGGTTGGATCAGACAGTTAGCGCACTTGCAGCAGCAGAGGCCAGGGCCAAAGCCGCACAGCAGGAATATGATCGTGTCTCAAAACTTTATCAAAATGGCACCGTTGCCAAATCAAGATTTGATCAGGCAAAATCAGAGATAGATGCCAGCAAGGCGCAGGCACAAAGTGCTGATGCTGCGGTAAAACAGGCACGCGAACAAATGGGCTATACAACGGTCAAGGCACCTTACAGCGGTCTGGTTGTTGCGCGGCATGTGGAGATTGGTGAAATTGCCAATCCCGGCTCTCCGTTGATGACAGGGTTTTCACTGGAAAAGCTTCGGGTTCGCTCCGAAGTGCCAGAACAATACGCGCAGGCGATTCGCAAAAGTAATGTGGCGACGGTTGTTCCAGGTGCCGGTGATAAAATTGCGGTTACAAACCTGACAGTCTTTCCATTCGCCGACCCAAAATCAAATACAGTAACCATTCGCCTGGAATTGCCTGAAGGAATTAAAACCGTTTTCCCCGGAATGCTGGTCAAAACCCGGTTTAAAATAGGTGAGACGACTGTGCTGGCGATACCGTCCTCAGCCATTGCCGTCCGCGGAGAAGTAACCGGGGTCTATCTTATCGACAAGGACAATAATATTGCTTTGCAGCAGGTGCGCACCGGTCGGGTTCTGGATGATGGGCTGGTTCAAATTCTTACAGGATTGAGGGAACACGACAAGATTGCACTTGATCCTCTTAAAGCGGCAATTTATCTCAAAAAGAGCGCAGGTGAAACGAAATGAGTGCGGATAAACCGACCGAAAAGCTCGGCATTTCCGGTGCAATAGCCAAGGCTTTTGTTCGCTCGGAAATTACGGCTCTATTGCTGATTGCAGCCTTGCTAGCAGGCGTATTCGCAGTGTTTGTAACACCGCGCGAAGAAGAGCCGCAAATCAATGTGACCTTTGCCAATATCTTTATTCCGTTCCCGGGTGCCGGTGCCAAGGAAGTTGAAAATCTGATTTCAACACCGGCTGAACAGGTGCTTTCGGAGCTTACTGGCATCAAGCATATTTACTCGGTTTCAAGTCCGGGCCTTTCCACTTTGACGGTGCAGTTTAAGGTCGGGCTCGATCCGAACGATGTAATTGTACGGCTTTACAACAAGGTTTTTTCAAATCTGGACTGGCTGCCAACAAATCTTGGTGCTGGGCAACCCATCATCAAACCGCGCAGCATTGATGATATTCCAATCGTCACAGCAACGCTTTGGAGCGAAGACCCAAACACCGGATCGCTCGAATTGCTGAAAGTTGCCCATTCGCTTGAAGCGGAATTAAAACGCGTAAATGGCACACGCCAGATTAGAACAATTGGTGGGCCGGACCGTGTTGTAAATGTGCGCATAGATCCTGAAAAAATGGCCGGCCACGGTTTGGCGCTGGATGATTTGCGCATTGCCCTGCAGGCGGCAAATTCATCTTCCGAGCGCGGTGCCATTGTTAAAGATAATTTGAATATTCCAGTCCGCGCTGGTACTTTTTTGGTACGCCCAGAAGAGGTTCGCGACCTTATTGTCGGGCTTCAAAATGGCAAGCCGGTTTATTTGTCAGATGTTGCCGAAGTCACAATAGGGGCGGATACGCCAAAAAACTACGTAACCTTCGTGCCGGGTGCGGCAGCTGATGTAAAAGGCATCAACAGCAAGGGGCGTTTTCCTGCTGTAACCCTGGAAATTGCCAAGCAACCGGGCAAGAATGCCGTTGATATTGCCAATACATTGCTCAAAAGAATTGAAGACCTCAAGGGCATTTATATTCCCGATAATGTGAAGGTTACGACCACAAGAAACTATGGCGCGACAGCCGATGCCAAGGCCAAGAAGCTGATTACCAAACTGCTCTTTGCCACCGGTTCTGTTGTGATTTTAGTGTTTCTTACTATGGGTTGGCGTCCAGCCGTTGTGGTTGGTATCGCGGTTATCGCCACTTTGGCGGTAACCCTTTTGGCATCACTCGCCTATGGATTTACCATCAACCGGGTGTCATTATTTGCGCTCATTTTCTCAATCGGCATTCTGGTCGATGACGCAATTGTTGTGGTGGAAAATATTCACCGACATATGGAGATGGGCGACAAACGCCCCGCATGGCTGTTAATTCCGCAAGCGGTGGATGAGGTTGGCGGCCCAACCATTTTGGCCACCATTACCGTGATCGCGGCGCTGCTGCCGATGGCCTTTGTCAGCGGCCTTATGGGGCCTTATATGAGCCCGATCCCGATCAATGCCAGCATGGGCATGCTGATTTCTTTGGCCATTGCCTTTATTATTACCCCCTGGTTGGCCTTAAAGCTGATCAAGCCCCATGCGGGACATGGGGGCCTTGACGAGGGCAAAGATACCAAGATCTATCGGTTCTTCAATGTTATCGTCGGGCCATTTCTTGCTGGTGCCAGAGGGCGGTTTTCGCGCTATATGCTGATTTTTAGTCTGATTATCCTGACCGGCTTATCTGCATATTTGGCGGTTAATCAGGCCGTGGTTTTGAAAATGTTGCCGTTTGATAACAAGTCCGAGTTTCAGGTTGTCGTTGATATGCCGGAAGGTACAAGCGTCGAGCACACTTCACGGGTACTGTCTGAAATTGCCGTATATCTCGACAAGATTCCAGAAATTACCGATTACCAGATGTATGCGGGCACCGCAGCACCGATCGGTTTTAACGGGCTGGTACGTCAATATTATCTGCGCCAGGCCCCGCATTTTGGCGACATCCAGATCAATCTGGTCGACCAGCACGACCGTGATCGCAAGAGCCATGAAATCGCGGTTGAATTGCGCAAAGTGCTGAGCGAAAAAATCGCCGATAAATCCGCTAATATCAAGATCGTGGAAGTGCCGCCGGGGCCGCCGGTATTCTCGCCATTGGTCGCGGAAATCTATGGTCTTGATTATGAGGGCCAGATTGCCAACGCCAAAATCGTTCGCAAAGTGTTTGAAGAAACACCGGATATTATCGACATTGATGATACGGTCGAGGCCGCATCACCACGTTTGATTTTGTCAGTTGATCGCCAGCGCGCATCCAGCCTTGGCATTCCGCAAAGTGCAATTGCCTCTGCTATTGCAGCCGTTCTTGGTGGAGAAGATGTGAACTATTTGCACCAACCCGGCGCGCGCAAACCTGTGCCGATCCGTCTGCAGCTGCCTGCCGCCAAAAAGGGTGATATTGAACAGGTATTGAACCTTAAATTGCGGGCACAGAACGGAACGCTAATTCCTTTGTCCCAACTGGTAAAAATTGAGCGCACAACGCGTGAAACCTCAATCTATCACAAGGATATGCAGCCCGTTGTTTATGTGCTTGGTGATATGGCCGGTAACCTCGATAGCCCGCTCTATGGTATGGCCGATATTTCCAGCCGTTTGAACAAAGTCAATGATACGACAGGTAAGCCGTTCGATCAGTATTTTATTGCCCAGCCAGAACGACCAATTGGCTATGCGCTGAAATGGGATGGCGAATGGCAGATCACCTATGAGACCTTCCGCGATATGGGCATTGCCTATGCGGTGGGCATCATTTTGATCTACTTCCTCGTGGTGGCTCAGTTTAAGTCCTATTATGTGCCACTGGTTATTATGGCACCCATTCCCCTGACCATTATCGGGGTTATGCCGGGGCATGCTTTACTGGATGCAAAATTTACCGCAACCTCAATGATTGGAATGATCGCACTTGCGGGCATCATTGTTCGAAACTCGATATTGCTGGTTGATTTTATCAATCAGCAACTGGCCGAGGGGACGGAGCTGCACCGCGCGGTGGTCAATGCATCAGCGGTGCGGGCCAAGCCGATTATTCTGACCGCACTGGCTGCGATGATGGGGGCATTCTTTATTGTTGATGATCCGATCTTCAACGGTCTGGCGGTATCCTTGATATTCGGTATTCTGGTTTCAACGGTGCTGACAATGGTGGTTATTCCGGTGCTCTATTATGCCTATATGCGGCGTCAAATGGCTAAGAAGCCTGATTTGGAAGCTGAGGCTTAACAGAGCGCGCACGTGTTCACGCGAAAAAATACGAAAGCGAACAGTTATTAAATCGCTCACGCAAATGGCTTTGCCATTGCTCCACCCCATTCGATACACTCAGGAGGCGCTTCGCGCTTCACCTAACGGTTCAGTTGGTGCGTAACGATAAACTCCCTGCGTGGCAGGGCAAGCACCGGTCGAAGCCGGTGTGCCAGTGCGTGAGCGGACGATGGCCTGGAGGGGCCCGCGTAAAACAAAAAAACGATGCGCAAGATTTGAAACACAAATATTTCCAATGTGATCGAGTGCACGTGTAGAATTGGAAAGCAGGCCTATTTTCAGGTTGTTACTTCAGTTCGACACAATGCCCCAAGTGTCGATTGAAATTTACCGCCCGGCAGCGACCCTTTGCCGGGCGGTTTTCTATTGTATGGAAATCGAAATCTTGTTTTTTGTCTGTGCGGGAATCTGGGGTAAAAAATCTTTACCCTGATTGAGCATGAATTCATAGAATTTGATTGCAGCCGGCATCATGCGTTTGTCATGCTGGCGAACCACAAACCATTGGCGAATGCGTGGCAGACCAATAACGTCCAGCGCGATCAGCAACCCGTCCTGCAATTCGCGAGAAACGGCATGGGCAGACAGGAAAGAGATGCCAAGGCCCGCCATAACCGATTGCTTTATGGTTTCATTGCTCCAGACCTCCATGCCAAATGTATTTTCGCCTATCGGAATTCCAAGTTCGGCAAACATAGACTCGAGCAATAATCGGGTGCCTGATCCGTATTCCCGTATCAATATGTTCTCGTTGAGCAGCCTATTGAGCGTGATATTTCGTTCGTCTTTCAAAGAATGATCCGGCGGGGCGATAACAATATGGGGGTGGTCGCCAATTATGGTTCGATTTATACCCTGTTCTTCAGGCGGGCGGCCCATAATTGCGCAGTCCACTTTGTAATCATCAATTGCCTCAACTATTTCCCGGCGGTTGCCAACAATAAGATTTACATCCACATCCGGGTTTTGCCGGGCAAATTCAGCGATCGCCTTGGGAGCAAAATATTTTGCGGTGCTTACTACGCCAACGGTGACATTTCCGCGTGCTCCTAAACTAATGCCGTCAATTGCAGCGCTGCACTCGGCCAGTGCAGAGTTTATTCGCGATGCTGCCGCCAAAACTTCGACCCCGGCCTGCGTCAGTCGGAAGGTTTTGCCGCTGCGGTTTATAAGCGGCAAGCCCACTTCTTCTTCTAATATTCGCAATTGGGTGGTGATTGCAGGCGGTGTTACATGCAACAATGCCGCAGCTTTGGTAACGGATTTGGTTCGGACCAGCATACTAAAGGCCCGTAATTGCTTAAGAGTTAGGTTTTTCATAATCACACATTAAATTATATTTATTCACAATTCAAATTAATTAAATTTACTTTTTATTCATGTATTCGCATATAACGCCCAACGATTTAGAATCTGAGGGCGTCTATATCAGCCTGTCAGGTCGCATAATTCAGGCAGGATATGCATAATGACTGAAGGTCAATCTTTAGGCGAATTTCTTGACGCATTGGACAAGACCTCCTCGGCAGTTCCGGGCTTGAGCGGCGCTCTTATGGCAATTGCTGAAGGTTCAATGACGCTGGAAACCGTTATTTCCAGCCCGGAAGGTGCAGGGCAGGCGGATATCGTTGGGGAGAATACCGATGGAGACCAACAAAAAGCTCTTGATATTCAGGCCCACGAAATTTTTCTGGAAGCGCTAAAAGATACATCAATTGGCATTATTGCTTCCGAGGAAGCCGAGCATACAATTTCAATGGGCAATGATGGAAACCTGGCCCTGGCGATGGACCCGCTTGATGGGTCATCCAATATCGAAACCAATGCGCCAATTGGAACGATTTTTTCAATTCTACCGATAAATGCAGCAAGTCCGGAAACGTCATTCTTTAAGAGTGGCGATGATGTTATTGCTGCAGGTTTTGTTGCCTATGGTCCGCGCACTCAACTTTATCTGACCGTTGGTTCCGGTACTCAGATTTTCATTCTTGACCGTAAATCGAAAGAATTTGTCCTGTTCAAAAAGAACGTACAAATTTCGTCAGACACCAGAGAATATGCCATCAACATGTCGAATTTTCAGCATTGGTATGCGCCGGTCCGTCAATATATTGACGATTGCATTGAGGGTGAGGGCGGTATTCGCGGCAAAAGCTTTAACATGCGCTGGATTGCATCGCTGGTTGCTGATGCATCCCGAATTTTCGCACGCGGCGGAATTTTTCTTTATCCCGGTGACGATCGTAAGGGATATGAAAACGGTCGCCTGCGTTTGGTCTATGAAGCTGTGCCACTTGCCATGTTGATTGAGCAGGCCGGTGGCGCCGCATCAACCGGTTCGCTGCGGGTGTTGGATGTTGTGCCAAGTGACATCCATGAGCGCGTGCCGCTGGTTTTCGGCTCAAACAACGAAGTCAATATTGTTGAACACCTCCATCATTCTCCAAGCGTACAAAAAAACACGTCTCCACTATTTGGCGATCGTGGTCTGTTTCGCGCCTAGTCGTGCTTTTATAAAGGTTGCCTTAAATGTCAGTCAAACACCCAATTATTTCGATTACCGGTTCTTCAGGAGCAGGCACATCTTCGGTCAAGCAAACATTTGACCAGATTTTCCGCCGCGAAGGCTTTACCGCCGCTTCGATCGAAGGGGATGCGTTTCACTATTACAATCGCGCCGACATGAAAAAGGAAATGGCCGCACAGGAAGCCAAGGGAAACAAACATTTCAGCCATTTTGGCCCGGATGCAAACCTCTTGTCCGAGCTTGCAAACACCTTCAAAACCTATGGCGAAACCGGCAATGGACTTACCCGTCATTATATTCATGATGAAGAAGAGGCGGAGAAATATGGCAAAGCACCAGGCGAATTCACCGACTGGGAACAATTCCCGGATGACACGGACCTGCTATTCTATGAAGGGCTGCACGGCTCGATCGTTCATGGCGGAATTAATGTCGCGGAACATGCGGATTTGAGAGTTGGCGTCGTACCTGTGATCAATCTTGAGTGGATCCAAAAAATTCACCGTGACCGGGCCGAGCGTGGCTATTCCACCGAAGCTGTTATGGATGTGATTTTGCGCCGCATGCCCGATTATACCCGCTATATCGTTCCGCAATTTGCCCATACCAACATCAACTTTCAGCGCGTACCGATTGTCGATACATCTGATCCGTTTATTGCACGCTGGATACCGACAGCGGATGAATCGATGGTGGTTATTCGTTTTGCCAAACCGCAGGGAATTGATTTCCCCTATCTGCTTTCAGTGATCCACGACAGTTTCATGTCCAGGGCCAACTCGATTGTGGTCCCCGGCGGCAAAATGGAACTCGCCATGCAACTGATTTTCACACCCATGATTCAACAATTAATGGACAAGAAGCGCCGCACGGGTGGCTAACCCCCGGGTATCACCTTTGTTTAATTTCTTGTCAGGAGCCTTTCAATGACAACCAATAACGCAATTGAACCAACTGCCGATATGGCAAATGCGATCCGCGCCCTTTCAATGGATGCGGTCCAGGCAGCAAATTCTGGCCACCCTGGCATGCCAATGGGCATGGCTGATGTGGCAACGGTGCTGTTTTCAAAATTCATGAAATTTGACGCATCCACTCCAAATTGGGCCGACCGCGACCGTTTCATTCTTTCTGCCGGTCACGGGTCTATGCTGGTTTATTCATTGCTGCACCTTTGCAACTACCCTGGCATGACTATGGATGAGCTGCGTAATTTCCGTCAATCCGGTGCCAAAACTGCCGGCCATCCAGAATATGGCCATGCGGAAGGCATTGAAATGACCACCGGCCCGCTGGGGCAGGGCATCTCATCTGCTGTAGGTTTTGCTTTGGCTGAGCGTATGATGGCGGCGCGTTTCGGCGATGATCTGGTTGATCACTATACTTATGTTATTGCGGGCGACGGTTGCCTGATGGAAGGTATTTCCCACGAGGCCATCGATATGGCCGGCAATCTGAAGTTGAACAAGCTGATTGTATTGTGGGATGACAACTCGATCTCAATTGATGGCGCAACGTCGCTTGCAACCTGTACCGATCAGGTTGCCCGTTTTGAAGCCAGTTGCTGGAACACAATCAAGGTCGATGGCCATGATATGGGTGCGATTGCAGCGGCAATTGAAGCTGCTCAGAAAAGCGACAAGCCAACACTGATCGCTTGTAAAACTATTATTGGATTTGGATCCCCCAACAAACAAGGCACCGCCGCAACCCACGGCGCGCCATTGGGTGATGAAGAAATTGCTGCCACTCGTGCAGCTCTTGGTTGGTCTGCTGCTCCGTTTGAAGTACCCGCCGATATCGCAGGGGTGTGGCATTCGGTAGGCGCTCGCGGTGCAGCAGATCGAGCTTCCTGGCAAAAGCGCCTTGATGCTTCAGGTAAAGGTGCTGATTTCAGCGCCGCAATGGCCGGTGAGCTGCCTGGCAATTTCGATGAAGTTGTCGACGGCATAAAATCAGGCTTTTCCAGCGAAGCGCCAAAACTGGCAACCCGCATATCCTCCCAGAAAACCCTGGAAGTTCTGAACACTGCTTGCCCGACAATGATCTCTGGCTCGGCTGATCTGACCGGTTCAAACGGCACCAAGACCAGCTCTTATCGTGCGGTTTCGGCAGATGATTTTGGCGGCAACTACATTCACTACGGGGTGCGCGAACACGCGATGGCCGCGATGATGAACGGCATCTCGCTGCATGGGGGCTTTAAGCCCTATTCCGGCACCTTCCTGGCATTTGCTGATTATAGCCGCGGCTCAATCCGCCTCGGCGCTTTGATGGGCGTGCCTGTAACCCACGTTATGACCCATGATTCCATCGGTCTTGGCGAAGATGGCCCGACCCATCAGCCGGTTGAGCATGTGGCATCTTTGCGGGCCATTCCAAACCTCAATGTCTTCCGCCCCTGTGACCCGGTTGAGGTCGCAGAATCATGGGCGCTGGCGCTGAAGTCGCAAAAAACACCATCGGTGCTTTGCCTCACCCGTCAGGGGCTGGCAACAGTTCGAACAGACCATACTTCTGAAAACCTGACCGCAAAGGGCGCTTATATTTTGCGTGATTGCGATGGTGAGCGTGATGTGACCCTGATGGCCACCGGCTCTGAAGTCGAGATCGCAGTGGAGGCGGCCGGAATGCTTGCCGATAACGGTATTAAAGCCGTTGTCGTATCCATGCCTTGCTGGGAACTTTTCGCCGAACAGGACGACGCTTATAAAGACCAAGTGCTGGGCTCTGCACCCTGCGTTGCAGTTGAAGCTGCAGTCCGCATGGGTTGGGATCAATGGATCGGCCGCAAAGGTGCATTCGTTGGCATGAGCGGTTTTGGTGCTTCAGCACCCGCGCCTGAGCTTTACAAGCAGTTTGGCATTACCGCAGATGCGGTTGTCGAGGCTGCCCGCGCCCAGGTGAAATAGGCAATCTGGAATTTGAACAAATAACCCGCTGAAATAAGGATTTTAAAATTGACAACACGCGTAGCAATTAACGGATTTGGCCGTATCGGACGTAACATATTACGGGCAATCATTGAATCTGGTCGTACAGACATCGAGGTTGTTGGCATCAACGATCTTGGTCCGGTTGAAACCAATGCCCACCTTTTGCGTTTTGACAGTGTTCATGGCCGCTTTCCGGCAACCGTAACGGTTGATGGCGATACAATCGACGTTGGTCGAGGTCCAATCAAGGTAACCGCCATTCGCGATCCTAAAGAATTGCCTTGGGGTGAGTTGAATGTCGACATTGCAATGGAATGTACCGGTATATTTACCGCACGAGATAAAGCTGCAATGCATCTTGAGGCCGGTGCCAAGCGGGTGCTTATTTCGGCTCCCGGTGCAAATGCGGATCAAACGATCGTTTATGGCGTAAACGACAATGTTCTGACCGCTGCTGATACGGTCGTATCCAACGCATCCTGCACAACCAACTGCCTGTCGCCGGTAGCCTACGTCCTCAATAAAGCAATGGGCATAGAACGTGGCATCATGACCACCATACACTCCTATACGGGTGACCAGCCAACACTGGATACAATGCATTCCGACATGTATCGCGGTCGCGCAGCTGCAATATCGATGATCCCGACATCAACCGGTGCAGCAAAAGCTGTTGGTCTCGTTTTGCCAGAACTGAATGGCAAGCTCGACGGTTCCGCTATCCGCGTCCCGACCCCGAATGTTTCGGTTGTTGATCTTAAATTCGTATCGTCAAAACCAACTACGGTTGAAGAAGTCAACAATGCGATTATCGCCGCAGCTGACGGCCCGTTGAAAGGTGTGCTTGGCTATACAAGCGTGCCGAATGTTTCCATCGACTTCAACCATGATAGCCATTCATCCGTCTTCGCTTTGGATCAAACCAAGGTTATGGATGGCGGACTGGTGCGGATTTTGACCTGGTATGACAATGAATGGGGCTTTTCCAGCCGCATGTCAGACACAGCAATTGCAATGGGCAAACTGATATGAGCAGCACCATCCAATCGATCGAAGATGTAGATGTTGCGGGCAAGCATGTTCTTGTTCGTGCCGATCTCAACGTCCCGCTTAAAAGCGGCGAGATAACAGACTCAACCCGCATAGACCGGTTTTTGCCAACCGCCAAAGGCCTGATTGCGCGCGGAGCCCGTGTGGTAATCATGTCTCACCTTGGTCGCCCGGATGGCGAAGCAAACCCGACATTTTCCCTGGCGCCAATTGCCAGGGAACTTGCCGTAAAACTTGGTCAGGATGTAAAGTTTACCAATGATTGCGTCGGTCAAACGGCGGAATCATTGGTTCACGAAATGAAAAATGGTGATGTTATATTGTTGGAAAACTTGCGTTTCCACAAGGCTGAAACCGAAAATGATGACACGTTTGCCACAAGGCTTTCAATCCTTGCTGACATCTATGTAAATGACGCCTTTTCGACGGCGCATCGGGCCCATGCATCAACCGATGCCATCACCCGTAAATTGCCGTCCTATGCAGGTCCATCCCTGATGGCTGAAATCAACGCGCTGTCATCCGCGCTCACCACACCGGAAAAACCGGTTGCAGCCCTGGTTGGCGGTGCGAAGGTTTCCTCCAAAATTGGTGTGCTTGAATACCTGGTTCCAAAAATGGATAAGTTGATCATCGGTGGTGGCATGGCCAACACTTTTCTGGCGGCCCTTGGCTATAATGTTGGTAAATCCCTTTGCGAAATGGATGCGCTGGATACAGCCAGAAAAATTATGGATACCGCAAAAGCCAGCGGTTGTGAATTGATATTGCCGGAAGATGTTGTTGTTGCAAAAGAGTTTGCAGCGGGAGCGGAAAACCACACAGTACCAATTGATGCAATTCCTGATGATGCAATGGCACTTGATGTCGGAGCAAAGTCTGAAGCCACAACTATTGAAGCATTGAAATCCTGCAAGACGTTGCTTTGGAACGGCCCGCTTGGTGCATTTGAAATTGAACCATTTGGCCATGGAACATTTGCCGTTGCGAAAGCCGCTGCAGAACTAACCAAACAGGGTAAACTCATCACAGTAGCCGGGGGCGGCGACACGGCTGCAGCACTCAATGCTGCAGGCGTATCTGATGATTTTACTTATCTTTCAACCGCCGGTGGCGCTTTTCTGGAATGGCTGGAAGGCCGTGAATTGCCAGGCGTTGCCGCACTCGAAAATCAATCAAAAACGGAGGCCGCATAATGGCTCTAATTACTCTTCGCCAATTGCTGGATCATGCCGCTGAAAATGACTACGGCGTTCCTGCATTTAACATCAATAACATGGAGCAGGGCCTGGCCATCATGAAAGGGGCTGCAAAATGCGATTCCCCCGTTATCATGCAGGCATCCCGTGGTGCACGCTCATATGCTGGCGACATCATGTTGCGTCATATGATCCAGGCGCTCAGCGAAATGTATCCGCATATTCCGATTTGCATGCATCAAGACCACGGCAATAACGAGGCCACTTGTAATTCTGCAATTCGCCACGGCTTCACATCTGTAATGATGGATGGATCACTCGAAGCAGATATGAAAACCCCGGCTTCTTACGAATACAATGTGGAAATCACCGAACGTGTTGCCCGCATGGCCCATTGGGTTGGAGCATCCGTTGAAGGTGAGTTGGGTATTCTTGGGTCACTTGAAACCGGTGAAGCCGCAGAAGAAGATGGTTCAGGCGCAGTTGGCAAACTGTCAATGGACGATCTTTTGACCGATCCCGATCAGGCTGTTGATTTTGTGAAAAGAACCAAGGTTGATGCACTGGCAATTGCTTGCGGCACATCACATGGCGCTTACAAATTTTCGCGCAAACCCGACGGCGAAATTCTGGCCATGAACCAGATTGCCGCCATTCACGCCAATTTACCCAACACTCACCTTGTGATGCACGGCTCATCATCTGTGCCGCAATATTTGCAGGATTTGATCAACGAATCTGGTGGTGAAATGCCTCAAACTTATGGTGTGCCTGTCGAGGAAATCGAAAAAGGCATAAAAATGGGCGTGCGCAAAGTCAATATTGATACTGACAACCGCATGGCAATTACTGGTCAGTTCCGCAAGGTAGCAAAAGAAAAGCCAACCGAATTTGACCCACGCAAATTCCTTATTCCAGCAATGGAAGAAATGGAAAAACTGGTTCTGGACCGCTTTGAGCGTTTCGGCACCGCTGGAAACGCCTCTAAAATTACTGTCATCCCAATGGATGACATGGCGGCGCGTTACGTAGATGGCACACTTGACCCGCAAGTTGCTCCAGCAAAAGCAGCCTGAATTGAGGCCTTGTTTATAAAATCGCCATGCATCCAAAAAGTGGGAACCGGTTTTTGGATAAGTGCATGGACAGAAAAGAATTGCTCAACAAACCATCCGGTTCGGTGAATTGGGTATAATTGGAAGGAATATCAAATGAATGACCAAACGAAACCTGGCAAGAAGTACAAAGCAGGTGTAACCGATTACCGCGATAATTATTGGGAACCTGATTATGTCCCGAAAGATAGCGATATTCTCGCATGTTTTAAAGTGACACCTCAACCTGGTTTGCCACGCGAGGAAGTGGCTGCTGCTGTTGCTGCTGAATCATCCACCGGCACCTGGACCACAGTGTGGACGGATCTTTTGACCGATCTTGATTATTACAAGGGTCGCGCCTATGCGATCGAAGATGTGCCGGGCGATGATGAGAGCTATTATGCATTCATCGCTTATCCAATGGGTCTGTTTGAAGAAGGTTCTGTGGTCAATGTGTTCACTTCGTTGGTGGGTAATGTGTTTGGCTTTAAAGCCCTTCGTGCCCTGCGTCTTGAAGATGTGCGTTTCCCGCTTTGGTTCGTTACCGGCTGTGCCGGCCCGCCACATGGCATTCAGGTTGAACGCGACAAACTGAACAAATATGGTCGCCCACTGCTTGGCTGTACTATTAAGCCAAAACTTGGCCTTTCAGCCAAAAACTATGGCCGTGCCTGTTATGAGGGCCTGCGTGGTGGTCTTGATTTCACCAAGGATGATGAAAACATTAACTCACAGCCTTTCATGCGCTGGCGTGATCGTTTCCAGTTTGTTCAGGAAGCCATTGAAAAAGCCCAGGCAGAGACCGGCGAGGTCAAGGGTCACTATATGAATGTGACCGCGCCTGATGTGGAAGAAATGTTTAAACGCGCCGAATTCGCCAAGGAACTTGGCACTCCAATCATTATGAGTGACTATCTGACCATTGGTTGGGCCGCACAAAATTCGCTTTCCAAATGGTGCCGCGACAACGGTATATTGTTGCATGTTCACCGGGCCATGCATGGGGTGATAGACCGCCATCCAAAACATGGCATCAACTTCCGAGTGTTGGCAAAAATGCTGAGACTGCTTGGTGGTGACCACCTGCATTCCGGTACAGTTGTTGGTAAACTGGAAGGTGACCGTGCTGCGACCCTTGGCTGGGTTGACCTGATGCGCGAAAAATTCATCAAGGAAGACCGTTCACGCGGCATCTTCTTCGATCAGGATTGGGGCCAGATGCCTGGCGTTATGCCGGTTGCATCCGGTGGTATTCATGTTTGGCATATGCCAGCACTGGTCAACATCTTTGGCGATGATGCCTGCCTGCAATTTGGTGGCGGAACACTAGGCCATCCTTGGGGCAACGCTGCTGGCGCTGCTGCAAACCGTGTTGCTCTTGAAGCCTGCGTAAAGGCCCGTAACGAGGGGCGTGAACTGGAAAAAGAAGGCAAGGACATCTTGACCGCAGCTGCCAAACACTCACCTGAACTGAAAATCGCCATGGAAACATGGAAAGAGATCAAGTTTGAGTTTGACACCGTCGACAAGTTGGACGTGACCCACAAATAATCGCAATTGGCGGCTTAGGGCCGCCAAATGTAATCGCAACCGGCGGCTTAGGGCCGCCGGGCCAGAAAAGTAATACAAGGATACATATTATGAGTGATGTACAAGATTATAATTCGCGTCTTTCAGACCCAAATAGCCGCAAGATGGAAACTTTTTCTTATCTGCCACAGCTGACCGACGCAGAGCTGCGTAAACAGGTTGAATACATTATTGCCAATGGATGGAACCCTGGCATTGAGCACACTGAGCCAGAGCATTCAATGGCAAATTACTGGTACATGTGGAAGCTTCCAATGTTCGGTGAAACGGATGTGGATGTTATTTTCACAGAAATTGAACTGTGCAAGAAAGCCAACCCAAAAAACCATGTTCGGTTGATCGGGTATGATAACTTCAAACAGAGCCAAGGCACTGCAATGGTTGTGCACCGGGCTGAATTTTCAGTCTAGCTAAATTCTGGAGCCGGATTTTCCGGCTCCAGTTCAATTCTAAAATTTGCGAGTTGATCCCTTATGAGTAAAATTGACACCAAACAGTTTTTGGTTACCAAAGAACCATATTATCGTCCTGTATCAGACGAGGTCGAGCGCTATCAGGCTGCATATGATGTGCGTATGCCCGTCATGCTCAAAGGCCCGACTGGCTGCGGCAAATCCCGTTTCGTCGAATATATGGCTTGGAAATTAAATCGCCCGCTGATCACCGTCGCCTGTAATGAGGACATGACCGCCTCTGACCTTATTGGCCGGTTCCTGCTCGATATTAATGGCACCAAATGGCAGGATGGCCCGCTTACCCAGGCCGCCCGCATTGGTGCGATTTGTTATCTTGATGAAGTGGTTGAAGCCCGGCAGGACACGACTGTTGTTATCCATCCGCTGACCGATCACCGTCGGCAATTGCCATTGGAAAAAAAGGGTGAATTGGTTGACGCGCATCCAGATTTTCAACTCGTGATTTCCTACAATCCCGGCTATCAGTCGATGATGAAAGATTTGAAGCAGTCGACCAAACAACGCTTTGGTGCGATGTCTTTTGAATATCCTTCAACTGATGTTGAGACCGAGATCATTGCCCATGAAGCGGGTATAGATACGGATATTGCCAGTCGCCTTGTGCAGGTTGCTCATAGGTCGCGCAATTTGAAAGGTCATGGTTTGGATGAGGGTATGTCGACCCGTTTGCTGATTTATGCAGGTCAATTGATTACCAAAGGCATTGCCGCATCAGCTGCCTGCCAGATGGCATTGGTTGAACCGTTGACCGATGATCCTGATATGCGAGACACTCTGGAAGCTGCGGTAAAAACGTTCTTTCCCGAACAGTCGAAAGCCGCAGAGTAATTACCAATGAAATTCAATCTTGACGATTACCGTGAAGAATTGATCAAGTCGGCACCGGAACTTGCTGATACACTTGATGGCACCTTTCAGGAAGCCGCAAGGGTCATGTCTCCCAATGGGTTGAAAGATTTTTTTGATGGTGCCCGCGCCATAGTTTCGCTAGGTAAGAGCGCACAATTACTGGTCACTTACCTTGATGAAATGCCGCAGGTGGTCAAGGAATGCGGTGAAGATATTATCCGCGATACCCTTGGTGCGGTGCTGAAACTTGCATCAATGGCCTCCGGTGAAGTCCTCATCCTTATGCTGTCGACATTGCCCGGCGCATCACGCCGGTTGGGCGACCCTGATCTTTTGCGTGGCTATTTGACCTTGGTGCACCGATTATCGGCCAAAGCGCCACGCGGCATGCGCCCGATGTTTGGTGTGATCGAAGAACTGTTGTCTAAACTAACCTTGTCAGGTTTGCGCCGTTGGGTGGATTTTGGCGCTGATGCTTATCGTCGGGATTTGCCCAAACAGGCCGATTATTTTGGCCTTGTAAGCGAAGATTCCCGCGCCGTGCTAAAACAGGAGCGACGTGGCACATTGTTCATTGATAGCCAGCGGCGGCTCAACTTCTACCTTCGCGCCTTTTGGGGGCGTAGTTTTTTCCTGCGCCCAAGTGCAGCAGATTATCTGGGCTTTCGTCCTTTCATCGAAGATGGCGCATTGCATTTGCCCGATGCGGTGGATGCTGTCGATGGTGTGGACGGGCTCGACCTTTACCGTGCCATGTGCGCCCATATGGCGGCCCATATTACCCACTCCAGCAAAGGGCTTACCGCACAGGCCCTAAGCCCGGCGCAATTGTTCTTTGTTGGCTTTATCGAAGATGCGCGGGTTGAATATTGCGCTATCGAGCAGTTCCCCGGCCTG
Source organism: Rhizobiaceae bacterium (assembly GCA_026981655.1). Taxonomy (GTDB): domain Bacteria; phylum Pseudomonadota; class Alphaproteobacteria; order Rhizobiales; family Rhizobiaceae; genus SZUA-100. The sequence continues at coordinate 38,380 of JALSIJ010000250.1, forward strand.
CGTGATATGTGGAAATCATTGATACCGCTGTCTCAGACAAAGGCTTATGAGCATGAAACAATGTTTTTGCTTGAAAAGACAGCTATTGCATTGCTCGAACCGGGCGCAAAGACCGGCGATATGGCGGTGGATGCATTGGTAGAGCAATTCCATATCAATATTGAAGAAAACAAGAATGAAATGATGTTCGCGTGGACCTTTGGCATGGAATTATTCAATCTACTTTCAGACCGCCGCGCTGTGCCTTCCTTGCGCATTCTGGAAAGCCTGCGCATTCCCTATCGCGATGATAATCGCTTCGTGTGGGCACAAGATGGTTTTGATTGGGATGATGCAGTTGGTCTCACGGCCTCCAGCGAACAGCAGGTTCGCAAATATGTCAACGTGATGGAAATGGTCAACGAGGTTGAAGTGGAAACCGCTGGCGATGATGCCCAGGAAATATGGGTTCTTTCCAGCGAATTGTTCCCATATGAAGACGAAGGCGTTTCCTACAATGAAATGGAAGGCAAAGAGCCGGTCTCTGACCCTTTTCATTATCCTGAATGGGATTACAAAGTCCAATTGCACCGTCCAAGTTGGGCGACCGTGTTCGAGCGCCGTCAAGGCCGTGGCGAAGTAGAACTCATCGACAAAGTGTTGACCGAGCATAAGGGTGTCAGCCACCGTATTAAACAAATCATCGACCGACTAAGGCCGCAGGGTATTTCCCGCCAGCGACGGTTGGAAGATGGCGATGAACTCGATATAAATGCAGCTGTTGATGCGATAATCATGACCCGAATTGGCATGCAGCCCGATACCCGTATCACCATGCGCAATGTGCTCAACCGCCGCGATCTGGCAGTAGTGATCTTGCTTGATCTGTCAGAATCTACCAATGAAACCGTACGTGGAAGTGAGCGTACCGTGCTTGAACTCACCCGCGATGCTTCCGCTCTTGTGGCCAGCGCTATCAACGGCATCGGCGACCCTTTTGCTATTCATGGCTTTGCCTCCGATGGGCGGCATGATGTCCAGTATTATCGGTTTAAGGATTTTGAGCAACGCCTTGATGATGATGTCAAAAGCCGTATGGCAGGCATGAAAGGCGGGCTATCCACCCGCATGGGGACGGCCATGCGTCACGCCGGACATCATTTGATGCAACGCAGTGAAAAGCACAAATTATTGTTGATTGTGACCGATGGCGAACCCGCCGATATTGATGAACGTGATCCACAATATTTGCGGATGGATGCGAAAAAAGCCACCCAGGAACTGGCCCAGACCGGTATCATGAGTTATTGCCTGACCCTTGATCCGGAAGCTGACCGATATGTCGAGCGTATCTTTGGCGCAAATAATTACACCATCGTTGATCAGGTCGAGCGTTTGCCTGAAAAACTACCCGCACTTTTTGCCAGCTTAACGCGCTAGCAGCACAAAACAAGGACTAAGCAATGCCAAAAGATATTATTATCTCTCCTTCAATTTTGTCCGCCGATTTTG
>JALSIJ010000251.1 GCA_026981655.1 Rhizobiaceae bacterium
CCAATTTCCCATCGGGAGCGCCAACCTTATATCCAAGCTTGTTCAACAGCATCTGGGTTTGCTTTATGGTTTCCTTCACGCTCAATGAGGCATTTTGAACTTTTGCCTTGCCGCGCCATTGTTCTGGAATCACGACTTGATTGGCACTTGCTAAAAGTTTTTGCGGCCGCCAATTTTGAACCACGAGCCGGGCTTTTTCCAGCGCCTTGGGATCCATGACATTGGCAACCTCATCTCTTTTCTTGGCCGCATCCGTGTCTCCGGTTTTTGCAGCCAGAGCGAACCATTTATAGGATTCCGCTAGATCCTGTTTTACACCCATGCCTTGGCCGTGAAGAATACCAAGATTGAACTGACTGTCTTTAACGCCGTAATTTGCAGCCCTTGTGAACCAGGACAATGCCTTGTCCATGTTTGGATCACCCTTGGTGCCCATGGCACTGATTACCGCCAAATTGTGCATGGCTCGCGCATTGCCCTGTTCGGCGGCGCGGGCGTACCAATTCATCGCAGTACCCAAATCTCTTTTTACTCCGAGGCCTTTTTCATAAAGGCTACCCAGACGATATTGTGCCGGCGCAAATTCGCCTGCCGCTGCACGCTCATACCATTTGGCCGCCTCGGCAAAATTGCGTTTTACATCTGTTCCATTTGTATAGCGTAGCGCGACCTCGTGCTGAGCACGCACATCACCCTTTGCTGCTGCCTGCCGCAATTCAATTGGCCCCAGACCTGCAGGTGGCATTTGTGCGGCGGTGCCCATTTTGTAGATTGAACCGGATGATAATTTTGTTTTGGCCGCGCCGGCTGTATCTGCCCCTGTTGCCATTGCCATTTCGGTATCGGAATTGGTTCTTGCTGTGAATTTGTCGCTCACCTTTGGCATCGAGCCAGCTGTAAACCCGCTGGTGGACTCAAAGGCCACTTTATCGTTGGTAGACGATCCGTCGCCGTTGCTTGCCTTGGCTGAAGGAGCTGTTGTGGCCTTTTCAGGCGCTGAATTTGGAACCGCTGTACGCACATTTGGTACAGGTGCCGAAGCTGGATGTGGCGTTGCATGAAGTGATGCAACTTCTGTGCCTTCCGCAGTCGTTTTCATTGGCTGATTAACAGCAACAACAGCTGTATCACCACTGTTACCAAACAAAACCCGACTGCCCGCGAAAGCAATCACAGCCATTAAAACGGCCGCTGCGGCAATGATAATGGGTTTACGGGGAATTTTCCTCGTTTCTTGAGGGCTGGTTTCCAGTTCAGGTGTATCTGTAATATCTGCTTTTACAGATTTTACTTCAGATACCGCTGCCTGAGCTGCTCGCCTGGCTGCTGCGACAAAATCAGTTTTCTCGCCGGTAAACTGGGAACCTGAACTATTTCCTGACAAGTTGTCAGTTGCCCGCTTAATAAGAGCTGGAATATCCGGAGCAAGTATCCCAGGCTCCAGTGGTCGATTGTCTTCTGTGTTGACTGCCCCATCCGGCCGCAAATCTGTAGTAGGATCAATTGATGGGGCCTTGCTAACTTTCGCACGGGGAGAGGGGGCAACCTGAACACTCATGGCATCGATATTGGCAGGCATATCAGATTTGGTCGTATCCGATTCGCCGGGAACTGAAGACGCTCCAACAAATCTGGAAGCGGCAATGCTCGCTTTTCCAACTGCAGGCTTTGCTGCTTTTCCATTTGCAGGCTTTGCTGCGGGGGTTTTTGGCTCCAATGGCTGTTGTTTAAGCAGGTTTTCGATCGAGCCAAGACGTCCAATCATGCCATTTAATGTTGCCTGCACGTTATCAATTGAATCAATTGTTCTCGATTCTGTTTGACTGGCGGCGGTGTGTAAGGCACGCAGATCTTCGGCAAGTGCATTGATCAACTCGCCAGAAAACCCCTGGTCTCCCATCATTTCAACAGCAGATTGAGCCGCCTTAGAAGCCGCCTCAAGTGTGAAATCGCGGCTGGCGCCAATATTTTGTTCAATTGCGCCCAAACGCGAATTTACTTCACCCAGATCAATATTTGCATTACCAGCAGCCCCTAACTTCGACGCAATATCTGCAATTTGTGTTTCGAGGTTTTGCAGCTGATTATCCGTGGAACTTCCGCTGATCGCATTATCAAGACGGTTTGCCAATTGCTGCAATTGATTTTCAATTTGTGATGTGTCCGGCACAACTGTGACTGGAACAGGATTGGCATTATCACCATTTGCTGCGGCTATTGCGAAAGAACCAAAATTCTCTGTCAAACCATCAATCCGCGAGGCCAGTTCAGATAGCTGGTCTTCGCCCTGGCGCTTTTGAGCCGCACCTGTATCAAGTTTCCTGGCCAGTTCTTTCAGTTGATTTTCAATTTCACTTGAAACCGCCGGGTCTGGCACTGTCGCAACGTTTTGAATGCGGGCGCCCATTGTTTCCAGGTTGCCGGATAGGCTTTCAATCCGGTTGGCCAATTGAGCAAATTGCTCATCATCATTTTTGCGAACCACGGTTTCAACACCCTGAGCCAGAGCCGCAAGCTGGCCTTCGAGGCGAATAATTGCATCACTGTCGGCGGATGGCTGTTTTGTCTCATTCACAGACACGGCAACAATTGCACGGGTGATCTCGTCAAGTCTTGCCTCAATCGCTTTAAACTCATCGCCGCTATCAGGTTGCGGCTCTTTCCTTGATGCAAGCGTTTCAACAGAATTGACCAAGGCCTGCAGGCGTTGGTCAAGTTTCTCAACCATCTCTGCATTGGATTGCTTGTCGACAAGTTGGCTTAGTGCATCAATCCGGCTCATCAGCACGGCGGTATTATCTGTCGCGGTATTTGAATTGATAAGGTCAAGCCGGTGCTTAATCTCGGCAAACTCTGCAGGATCAATTGGGTTTAGATTGCTCGATAATTGATCAAGCCGCATGGTGAGATCATTAATACCGCTGTTAAAATCCTCATGGCGCACCGACGCGCCTAGAGACAGGCGCAGCTCGTCCAACTCCCGATGCAATGCATCAAATGCGGTAGGGTCGAACCGGGGTGCCTGCTGCAGTTCCCTAATTCCCTGGGCAATCCGATCGAGCTCATCCGTTGATGAACTTTTATCCGAATGCAGCGAAACCGATCGATTAATCCCGTTTAATTCACTGGCAAGCTCGGTACGAAGCGCATCAATTTGTTTGCTCAGTTCCTGAATTTCACCTGAAACTGACTGCCCGACGGGCCCGTTAATAAGTGGGTTGTGCCCGTTTGATCCCGGCTCTTGCACGCCTCGAGACGCCTGCCCGATTGGATGAATATTGGTGGCGTCATTTAAGACTCTTTTGCGTTCAGCGATTTCGGCCAGGGGGTTGCTTCTGCCCAACCCTGCCGACCATGATGTTGGCTTTGGCTGAGGCGAATTATCACTTTTTGAAGCCAGACCGCCAGTCATTTCCCTGACGCGACGCTCCAACTCAGCAAATTTACTGCCGCTATCATCTTGATTAAGCGCAGGGTTCCCCAAATTACCGAGCTTACGCTCGATAGCCTCGATAGATTTATTTAGTGATGCCAGCCGATCGCTGCCAGAAAGGGTGCGCCTTTCCAACAATGCGTCGAGATGAGACAATGTAGTATTCATTCTTGCAAATTCCCCGAGTAAACCATGCAATTTTGGGCTATTGTCTGGTTTGTTTTTCAGAACCGTTACTTTGTGCTTCTATTTTCCTGCAAATTTTGCCTTCGATCACATATCGGGCAACTTCATCCAGGTTGCTACTGATGTCCAAATTTCCAGATTTGGATTTTTGCCGACTTCGTTGGGTTGCAGTTTGTCGCTCAGGCTCAGAATTTCCATTTTGATTCATCATGACATTGGCCAACCCGTTCAAAATCCGACGCAATTCAAAAAAGTAACGATTGTTCGGGGTAATACTTCTACAATCATGGTAAACAAGGGGTTAACAAACAGGCGAATTAGTTAACAATTTTACAACGACTTAATAGATAATCGTGACATGACGAATTATGACCTCCAAACATGAATATTGTAAACTTGGACCTCCAAGGCTTGAAGCCGCAGTAAAATTCACATATATTTTAATCAGGGGTTGGCACATCAGTCATTGACTTGCGCCAAATGTAAGAAATACGTCGCCGGAGTCATATATGACTAGCAATAGCTCGTTCTATTCAGATTTAGCCCACAAGTTACCAGAACAACAAATGAATGATACCGAACCTGCATACAGAATCGGACATTTAGCCCGTGAATTTAATGTCACATTGAGGACATTACGATTTTATGAAGACAAAGGACTGCTCACTCCTAAAAGAGTTGGCACAACGCGTCTTTATAGCAATTGTGACCGCACCCGATTGGGGCTGATTTTGTTCAGCAAGCAGATCGGGTTTTCATTAATTGAAATTCGAGAAATCCTCGAAAGTTATGATGCCAACAATCACCAGAAAAACCCGATGGCTTCATCGAAAGCCCGCTTTGAAAAAAAGCTGGTTACCTTGAAGGCACAACGCGCAGATATTGATGAGGCGATCAATGAACTTTCGACACAGCTGAATTCTGACAGCGGTATGTTTTCTGAAAATGATTGATCAAGATTTGAGGCTGGCCCGCAACTAAGTAATCACGGGTCAGCCTCAAAAAAAGCGCGATTTTGAGAATTGTCGCCAGTGCGTGTCCGTCTTTGACGGGTACACTCTATTTTCTTTCGCTCACGGCCACTTGATGCTTTTCTAGTGGCTCAAGTTTTGCGCTTCGCGTTGCTCAACGTGCAACTTGATGCTACGCACCAGCCTTCGCGGGAGCGATGCATTCGCATCGGGCCGGTTCCGCCCTCAAATTAATTTCATCAATTTGCAAATCAGGCTCCAATCGCAGCCTGACTGCTTCCATGTAAACATGACGCAGTCTAGTGCGTGGTGCTAACGTCTGGGACAGCAAACAGGCGCGAAATGTCCCAATGCCACATCACGCCTTTCAGTTCAGCTTTTTACAATTACCGGAATGAGCAGATCGCCCCAGTTTCCATCGCCACCGTGATGGCGGGCAGAGCGAACAAGTTCAACGCTGACACCAACATCAACGGCACGCATAACTGAATAATTCAAACGGTGAAGATCATTTGCCAGCGAACGGATTGCTGATTGTTGTTCGTCGCTCATGGAAGAAGATTGTTCTTCGGCCCGCTCTTTGGGCTTAGCTACTGGTGAAGCGGTCATGGTATTGTCCTTTAATGGATTATAATGGTTTGTAAAATTTTGTCACTGCTCTGTTTCAGTTACCTGAATGATTTGAGGTTATCAAGAAAACTAGCGCAAATTTTTGGCAATTTTCAGTAAGATCGCCCTTTCTGGCACTATTATAGGCCGCTTGCATGATAATACTGCGTTAAATCTGAATTAATTTCAGCTTATTAAGTGCATTTGTATGGTTCTTGACAGTCAAGAATTGTAAACTTGTCAAGATTGTAATAGACTGGATCGACATTTTCCTCAGTTTTGTAAAGCTTATCCATGGCAACCCAGAAAATATATGCCGGCCCCCGCATCCGCAGAATTCGCACCAATTTGAAACTCACACAGACCGACATGGCCGAGAAACTCAGCATCTCTCCCAGCTATCTCAATCTGCTTGAGCGCAATCAACGACCGCTAACCGTTCAGTTGCTGCTGAAGCTTGCCAGCGTGTTCAGCATTGCGCCAGAGGAGCTGCAAGGCGGCGGTGATGCGGGATCAGTTGCAGCGCTGAAGGAGGTGTTTTCCGATCCGCTTCTGGAGGGCGAATTGCCCAGCGATCTTGAAATTCTGGAACTGAGCGAGATTGCCCCCAATGCGGCGGTTGCGATTGCAAAACTGCACCGGGCTTACCGCGAGTCGCTCGACCGATTGTCAGACCTTACCAAGCTGCTCAATCAGACAGGCCATCAAAACCTGCCAAATGAAACCCGATTGCCGGTCGATGAAGTGCAGGAAAAATTTGAAACATTGCCGGCGCATTTCCCGCCGCTTGAGGATGCCGCAGACCGCATTCGCGCGATGTTAAAAACAGATACGGATCTGCCTACTGCAATGAAGCACTGGCTGCGCACCAATCATGGCATTGCGGTAAAAACTCTGCCCAGTAAAACCATGCCCAACTGGCGGAAAAAATACGACCGCCATACACAGCGCTTGTTTTTGAGCGAGCGATTATCGGCACTTGATCAACAATTGGAAATCGCCATCGAAGTTGTGCTTTTGGCAGAGCGCCAGCGCATTAATGACGAAGTTGCCTATTTGAAATTTTCGTCCGACGAGGCCAATCGGTTAGCGCGTTTTGAACTGGCCCGATATACGGCACTGGCACTGATGATGCCTTATGATGCGGTATTGGAAGTTGCAACAAAATCACGATTCGATCTGGAGATTATCAGCGCTCGTTTTGGCGTGGCGTTTTCTCACGCAGTAACGCGGGTAATCACCCTGCAAAGACGCAAAAAATCAGGTGTTCCGCTGTTCCTGCTCGAGGTTGATCAGGCCGGAAACACCATTCGAAGAACCGGAGCACAGGGCTATCCGATTACTCAATTTGGCGGCAGTTGCCCTAAACTCGGCGTGCATCAGGCATTCGCCAATCCGGGACAGGTATTTGTTGAGCGGGTGATTACGCCCGACGACCATCAATATATTACCGTTTCGCGAACCGTGATGGGGCCAAGGGCCGGGTTTGGTGAAAGGCCGCGGCGCACAGCATTCCTTTTGGGATATGAGACATCTCATGCGAGCGAAATAATTTATAGCGACGCGCTTCCGGCCGGGAAACCCGGTGAAGACCCGACCAGCCTTTCTGAGCCAGATACGTTTGGCATTGTGCCTATTGGGCCTTCCTGCCGGTTGTGTGAACGACCTGGCTGCCTGTCACGTGTTCACCCGCCGATTACCCGTCCGCTCGGTTTGGATGAAATGGTGACCGGTATGAGCGCCTATGATTTTCAATAAATACAAAATGGCTTCATTTGGCTCACGGCCATTTGGAGCTTTTCAGTTGGCTCAAGTTTTACGCTTCGCGTTGCTCAACGTGCAACTTGGAGCTTTTCGCGACCTGGCGGTCTTCATGCAAAGAGCCTAGTTACACAACCTTGGCTTGATCGCCTTGAATACCGATTTTCCGTGTAAAGCGGCGGCCTGTTGCAGGTCGCTTTTAAGCTGCAAATTAAGCCAGAAATCCTCGGCAGTGCAAAAATATCGCGCCAGGCGAAGTGACAGTTCAGCTGTAACCGCGGAGGTTCCGCTCAACAATTGCTCAATCACGCTTTGCTCCACGCCAATTTTTAGAGCAAGTTCTTCGGTGCTGATATCCAACGGCTGCATGAACTCCTCCCGTAATACGTTTGCAGGTGATGTGCCCGAGGCCAGATCAATTATGCCATCGGAGATTTTCATGCTGCTCTGCATCAAAGCAACCGGTTTTGATGCCTTTGTTAAAGGCTCTGGGGCAACGGGTGGAATGAACTGCTCATCTATTTCAAACCCGGCTTCTTTCCAGGCCTTAATCCCACCACTCATATGCAAAATATTTGTATGACCTTCGTTAATCAGCATTTTACCAGCCGCCTCAGAACGCTTGCCCACAGCACAATGCAGCACAACATTCTTGCCTGGCACTTTGGGAAAAAGCTCAGGATCAAACACTGATAATGGCTGTAGCAAAGCACCGGGAATATGCTCCTGATCAAACTCGGATGTCTCACGCACATCAATCAATACCACATTGTCTTCGCGCATCCATTGTTCGACCGTTGCAACATCGACTGAAATGACCTCTGGCTTAATATGCATATTCATGATGGCTCCTAAAGCGGATGAGAATTTGTCTGAACTCAAGTTAGAAACATGGCCGTCGTTATTGAAGCTATGAATTGCCGATGATCCTTGGAAAAAGAGAATAATATACCCCTGTGCAACCAATATCGGGTATATTTGGTTTTTGGCCTTGGCACCAAGCCTGAATCTGGATGATTTTGCCAATAATGCGCGCCGAGTGACGCCAAAATCGTCTGGCCGGTAGCACCCATGTTATTTATATTAGGCTCGACTAATATTATTGGCGATCCAGCCTTGTAATCAGCTCTGCTTGATTTATATCAAGGCCGTCATATTCGAAAAACCATATATAAACTAAAATATCACCAACGAGCAATCCGATGGAACAGTTTTTTACCTCCGATTTCATATCAGACAGCGCCAAAGCGGCTCTTGGAGCAGCAATCATTGGCCTGATATTTGGTTTTTTCTCACAACGCTCACAATTCTGCCTGCGGGCTGCAACGG
>JALSIJ010000252.1 GCA_026981655.1 Rhizobiaceae bacterium
TGCAATGGTCAATGCCGGAGCTGAAACTGATGGCTGGCTATACAAAATGAAGCTTTCCAATGCCGAGGAACTTAACGAGCTGATGGACCTTGATGCTTATAAAGAGCTGATCGGCTGATTAAAACTTCAATAATCTGATAATTCTGAATTTCCACACCCCAGGGTCTGTGACCCAGTAAAGCCAAAGAGGCAATCATGTCCAATTCACGTCTGTCGCTGCAAGAGCTCCAACCGGGCGCCAATCTCATTCCCCGTCATATCGGGCCAACCGGCAGAGATGTGGAGCAAATGTTGAAACTGGTTGATGCAACCTCGCTGGATAATCTGGTCGACAAGGTTGTCCCTTCCACGATTAGAACGGAACGGCCGCTGGATTTGCCGCAGGCAAAAAGCGAGCGGGAGTCCTTGTCCTATTTGCGTAAAATGGCCGATCGAAATGAGGTGTTCACCTCGATGATCGGTATGGGGTATTCGGGAACGGTAACGCCCAAGGTGATATTGCGGAAGATATTTGAAAATCCAGGCTGGTACACCGCCTATACGCCCTATCAGGCAGAGGTAAGTCAGGGACGGTTGGAAGCGCTGCTTAATTTCCAGCAGATGATTGAAGACCTGACAGGCCTGCCGCTTGCCAATGCTTCCCTTTTGGATGAGGCAACCGCTGCAGCCGAAGCAATGGCTATGGCCAAAAGGGTTTCCAAGTCCAAGGGCAACGTGTTCTTTGTCGACGAAGATACCCACCCGCAAACCATTGCGGTACTGCGCACCCGCGCCTCGGCTTTCGGTTATGAACTTGTGATTGGGAATCCCAATAATGACCTGGCCGGACTGGATATTTTTGGTGCATTGCTTTCCTATCCCGGTTCCAGCGGGCAGGTTCGCGACCACCGCGCGATTATAGAGCAGATACATGCGCGCAAGGCTCTGGCGGTCATGGCAACCGATCTATTGGCATTGGCATTGTTGACCCCACCGGGCGAGCTTGGCGCAGATGTGGCAATTGGCAATTCGCAAAGATTTGGCGTGCCGCTCGGCTATGGCGGTCCACATGCTGCATTTTTTGCCACACTCGATGCCCATAAACGTGCGATTCCCGGCCGGGTGATTGGCGTCTCAAAAGACTCACATGGCAATATCGCCCTGCGCATGGCGCTACAAACCCGTGAACAGCATATCCGCCGCGACAAGGCGACGAGCAATATTTGTACCGCACAGGTTCTGCTGGCGGTAGCTGCCAGTTTTTATGCGCTTTATCATGGCCCCAAAGGTATTTTGAAAATTGCCCAGCGGGTGCATCGCCTAACGGTAATTTTGCGCGATGGATTGGCCGCACTTGGCCATGAGGTGGTGACGGACGCTTTCTTTGATACAATTACAATTCGTGTTCCGGGGCAGGCGAACCGGATTGCCGCCCGCGCCCGCGAAAAACGTATTAACGTACGCGTTGTTGATGCCAATCATATTGGCATCTCTTTGGATGAGACCACCCGGGTTGCCGAAGTCCAAAAAATATGGACCTGCTTTGATACCCGGGCGCTAGAGGAAATTTCGGTAGAGGCGCTTGATGCAACTGCTGTCGAAGGCATTGGCGATCCATTGCAACGCACATCGCCATTTTTGGTTCATCCGATATTTTCACGCTATCACAGCGAAACGGAAATGATGCGCTATATTCGCGTTTTGCAAATGAAAGACATCTCGCTCGATCAAAGCATGATCCCACTCGGTTCCTGCACCATGAAGCTGAATGCGACCAGCGAAATGATCCCGATTACATTTCGCAATTTTTCCCATTTACACCCTTTTGCACCGCTCGACCAAACGCAAGGCTATCAGCAATTATTCGAGGAACTCGAAAGCATGTTATGCGAGGTAACCGGATTTGATGCGGTATCTCTTCAGCCAAATGCAGGCAGTCAGGGTGAATATGCAGGGCTGTTGACCATTCGCCATTATCTGGAAAGCAAGGGTGAAGGTAAACGCAATATTTGCCTTATTCCGGCATCCTCTCACGGCACAAACCCGGCAAGCGCTGTGATGGCCGGTATGAAGGTTGTCGTGGTTAAATGCGATGATGGCGGCAATGTTGATGTGGAAGACATGCGAGCCAAGGCGAGCGAACACAAAGACAATCTGGCTGCTTTAATGATTACCTATCCTTCTACTCATGGGGTGTTTGAGGCAGCGATCAAGGAGATCTGCCAGATCATTCATGACAATGGCGGGCAGGTTTATTTTGATGGAGCAAACCTCAATGCATTACTGGGCCTGGTGCGGCCGGCGGAAATTGGTGCAGATGTTTGCCACATGAACCTGCATAAGACATTTTGTATTCCCCATGGCGGTGGTGGGCCTGGTGTTGGGCCAATTGGTATGAAATCGCATCTGGCGCCGTTTGCTCCAGGCCACGATGTGGTTGATGGGGTTAATCCGGCCGCTGGCGAGCATAATACCGGCGGACAAATTTCTGCGGCTCCCTGGGGGTCGGCATCCATATTGCCAATTTCCTGGTCCTATATTGCAATGATGGGAAGCGAAGGCCTGACTGATGCGACCAAGATCGCAATATTAAGTGCCAACTATATTGCCCGACGCCTGGCTCCGCATTATCCGATTGTTTATTCCGGACCCGATGGATATGTGGCCCACGAATGTATTGTTGATATGCGACACTTCGCTGACTGCGGCGTAAATGTTGAAGATGTTGCCAAGCGGTTGGCGGATTATGGCTTTCACGCTCCAACCATGTCTTTCCCGGTTCCTGAAACCATGATGATCGAACCAACGGAAAGTGAATCCAAATCTGAGATAGACAGGTTTTGCGATGCAATGATTGCCATTCGTCAGGAAATTGCTGATATTGAATCTGGAGAATCTGATGCGGAAAACAATGTGGTGAAAAACTCGCCCCATACGCATTTGCTGTTGATGGGCGAATGGTCGAAGCCATACAGCAAAGATCAGGCGTTCTTTCCATTGGGCGTAAGTGGAACCAATAAATACTGGCCACCGGTTGGCCGTATCGACAATGTTGGTGGCGATCGCAATCTTGTTTGCAGCTGCCCGCCAATGGTAGATTGGCACGATTAATTCAAGTCGCCCAAGTCAACGCCTATACTTAACATCTACTTAAGCCTCCGGTAAATATTAGTAAAAACTTTACCCAACTCCTTAGGTTGATATTTATCCAACTCCGATATTGTTCGTTTAACTTAACGCAGATCGGGGCGGAAACGTGTTTAAAAAATCAATTATAATTTTGGTTCTTACTGTCCTTGTCGGCGGTGGATTTGTATTTGGCGCGGATTACTGGATTAATTCAAAAGAAGAAACCCCGGTCCAGGTGGTCACTAAAATCATCCAGCCGGAAATCAAACTGAAAAACGTAGTTGTAGCGGGTGAGCCACTTGGTTTTGGCATGGTGCTAACCTCTGCAAACTTAAAAGAAGTATCCTGGCCGCAAAATGCTTTGCCTCCTGGCGCATTCTTTTCTGTAAAAGAATTGTTGAAAGACGGTGCAAGAGTTGTTTTACGCCCGATTGAGCCAAATGAACCAATTTTGTTGACCAAAATTACCGGTTCAAATGAATCCGCTTCACTTTCCAAACTGATTGAAGAAGGCCATCGCGCTGTTACTATTCGTGTGAACGATGTTGTCGGCGTTGCCGGTTTCATTTTGCCAGGCGACCGGGTTGATGTCGTTTTAACCAGAAAAGTTTCTGTGAGCAAAAGCGGCGATAAGGGCCGCAAATCACAAACTGCCGTTGCAGATCTGCTGCTGCAAGGCGTTCGTGTTCTTACGATTGACCAGATCGCTGATGAGCGTTCAGACAAACCACTTGTTGCCAAGGCGGTTACTTTAGAACTGAACACGCTGGATGCGCAGAAAGTTGCGCTCGCATCTTCGGTTGGCGATCTTTCTCTTCTGCTGCGCTCAGCCGGAGACAAATCTCTGGACCTGCCAAAGACAGTTAATTTGTCAGATCTGAGCGGCGTAAAAAAAGAACCTGAAATTGTTGAAATAGAAAACCCTGTTAAAGCGATTGTTATCAAAACCAGTTCGCAGGTTGTGGTTCGTCGTCCAAAAGACAGCCAGGAATACAAAGTACCAATATTTACAAACTAAATTATGCGGAAGTGCGGCCGGGGACGCTGCTGAACTCGTCATTGGGGACAAAAATAATGAGAACGACAAAACAAAACCAAGTGCAGAAGACCACCAGGACCAAGCTCGTTGCGCGCGTCTTGTCAATTGGTCTTGCAATTATGATGTCAACAACATTGGTGACTGCGCCATCGGCATATGCCCAATCTGGAGTGCTCAAACTTCGTTCAGGCGCAACAACTGTAAAAGTTCGGGTGACCAAAGGCAAACCGCAAACCGTGCGCATAGATCGTGCTTTCAGTGAGATTGTTGTGGGTGATCCTGAGATCGCCGATGCAAGTCCGCTGACCGACAATTCATTCTATATTCTTGGTGGCAAGATCGGTACAACCGGTATCGCGCTGTTTGATAAAAACAAAGCGCTGATCGGCCAAATGGATATCGAAGTAACTTACGATACCACCGGACTGCGCAAGGTGCTGCGGGCGAAATTGCCCGGTTCCCGTATTAAGGTTTCATCGGCAAACGGGCGCATTGTCCTTTCGGGTTCTGCAAAAGATGGCCCATCTGCAGCACATGCCTCAGCGATTGCAAAACAATATGGCAATGACATAATTTCTTCTGTCGATGTTTCATCATCCCAACAGGTGCAGTTGGAAGTACGCTTCATTGAAGCGGCCCGAAACAACAATAAGCAACTGGGAATTCGCTGGACCGCAGTTGGCAGCAAAATTAATGCAGCAATCGGTGCAACCGGTCTGGTTTCAGGTGGCGTTCCATTCGGTACGATTTTAGGAAATATCCTGAACCGGGGTGTCAAAGTGGATTCTTTAATCAACGCGCTTGAAAGCCGTGGCCTGGCGCGCCGGTTGGCAGAACCAAATCTGGTTGCGCTTTCCGGTCAAAAGGCAAGTTTTCTTGCTGGCGGAGAGTTTCCAATTCCGGTGGCTCAGGGTTCAAACGGAAATATTTCCGTCGAGTTCAAAAAATTCGGAGTTGGTCTTGAGTTCACTCCTACCGTGCTGAAAGACGGAATTATCAATCTTGAGATTTCACCCGAAGTCAGTGAAATCGACGTCAGCAACACCGTAAAATATGGCGATATTGAAATCCCGAGCCTGACCGTTCGACGCGCAACAACAACCGTGCAACTGCGCGATGGTCAAAGCTTTGTCATGGCCGGTCTGCTGCAAAGTTCAAGCGAAGTGAGCCGCAGGCAGTTTCCCTGGTTGAGCGATATTCCAGTTCTAGGAGCGCTGTTTCGCAGCACATCCTATCGCCGTAAGGAAACCGATCTGGTCATTATCGTAACACCACGTCTGGTACGCCCGATTGAGCCGGGAAAACGGATCAGAACACCACTTGATAGCACCTTGGCTGGCAATGATGTTGACGTATTTTTCCGCGGGAAATCAGAACGCAAACCGTCTCGTGTCCATCGTCTGGCACGCAGTGAGGGCAGCCCACTGCCAACTGGCCACATAATGGAATTGAATTGAGGATAGTGAAATGAACAATTCGAAAAAATTAACAAAGCTGGTTGGCGTATCCACACTATTGGTTGTCTCCGTCATTGTTAGCGGGTGCAACCAGTCGATTGCCAGACGGGATTCAATTTCACCCAATTTTGGCAATGCGATGGCTGCAAACACAGCGTTGCAAACCGTCGATCCCTGGCCGCGTTATGTTGAAAACACGCACATTCACACGGATGGCGCAAAGACCGGCAATGCGATTGAGAACTATCAAAACCCGTCAAGTTCAAGCTCTTCAACAAGCAGTACAAGTCTGGTTGAATCTTCAGATGTTTCACCAAAAATCTAGTCAGCTCGCTAATTAATAGAATAGATTCGGAAAAAAATAATGGCAAATAACCCGAGAATCGGCGCAAAGAAAATATGCGTAATTTCACATGATACCGCAGTCAATCAGCGTATGTTGGGCGAAGTTGAAAATACGCCAAATGTTGAAGTCGACATTGTCGAAAAATCAATTAAGGAACTGGCTGGCGATACAAATTGGTCGAGCTACAATTCAGTGATCGTTGATCTGCAAAAATGTGAACTGGAAGAGCTTGAAGCATTTCAGACAATGGTTTCCAACCTTGATGCCTCCACGTCGGTTCTTGTGTTAATCGAAAATTTCGATCCGGGCACAATGCGGGTTTTGCTACAGATGAAAGTTTCTGATTTCGTACTGAAATCAGATCAATCCATCAACATAATCCAGTCGGCTCTTTCTGCGATTAATTCTTCAGTCAGTACAACGCCTGGTGTGGAAGCTGAAATATTGACCTTTATGCCAGCAGCCGGTGGCGTTGGTACAACGACTTTAGCGCTGCAAACCGGGTTTTTGCTGCATCAGGAAGCTAAGACTTCCGGTAAAACCACCTGTGTGGTCGATCTCAACTTGCAACACGGCCAGTGCGCAGAATATCTTGATATCGAGCCAAGATTTGATGCCTATGCGATTGACAACGCACCAGAGCGTTTGGATCGCCAATTGCTTGAAGTAATGCTCTCGACGCATAATTCTGGCCTGTCATTGGTTGCAGCACCCAGCAACCCAACCGATATGCAATCATTCAAACCTGAAGTTGTGGTTCAACTACTTGACCTGGTCGCATCAAATTTCGACAATGTTATCATAGACATGCCGCGTTTTTGGTTCCCGTGGACCGATGCGGTCATTCAAGGCTCGAGCCGCTTATACGTGGTATCAGACATGACATTGCCATGTATCCGTCAGACACAGCGCCTGGTATCGGCAATATTGGAACGCCAGGGGGTTGAGCAAAATCCCCAGGTGGTGATCAACCGTTTTGAACATAACAGCAATTTCAGCGGCGGTTTGAAAAAATCAGATTTTGAAAAAGCCTTTGGCGATCATTATTGCGGCGGCATTTCAAACAACTACCGCCTTGTGCGCGAAGCTGTTGAACGCGCGATGTTTATTGACGAAGTCAAACCGGATTCCAATGTCATAAATGACATGAGAACTGTTCTGTTCAAGCAGGATAAAGTCGACAAAGAAGAAAAGCCTGCATCAGTGTTTTCGATGGGCCGTAACTTCTTCAAGAAAAAATCAGCGTAAAGCAAAGATTGGGTCGGGTAGATGAGTAGATTTTCAGCAATTTTGAGCACTACGGATAACACGAATACAGCGCCCGCAGCGGCACCTGCCATTGCGGAACCGAATGCAGCGCCGTCATCGAGTGTTTCTATCCCGGTGTTGGAAAAGCCGCAAGAAAGCCAAGAAGGCCCTTCGCAGGCCTTGCTCAATGCAAAAACTGAACTGCATCAAAAAATTCTGGAAGAGTTGAACCTGGCGGCTCTTGATGAGTTGGCACCTGATCTGGTGCGGCGTGAAATTCACAAATATGTATCAGCCTATGTTCGTCAGGAAAGATTAGGACTTAACTCTAACGAACTTGATGAGCTGGTCACCGATGTCATTGACGAAATGCAGGGTCTTGGCCCGCTTGAGCCCTTAATGCGCGACCCAACCATCAATGACATTTTGATTAATGGTCACGAAAATTGCTTTGCCGAGCGTAATGGTCAACTGGTGCCAATTAAAATCCATTTTAAGGATGAGGCGCATTTGTTGAGAATAATCAACAAGATCGTCTCCAATGTTGGCAGACGAATTGATGAGACCAACCCGCTTTGCGATGCGCGCATGGCCGATGGCTCTCGTTTCAATGCAGCCATTCGTCCAATTGCGGTAGATGGGCCTTTGGTTTCCATTCGTAAGTTTTCTAAAAAGCCGATGGACCTCAACAAACTGGTTGGTTTTGGGGCTTTGACGGTCCCGATGGCAGAAGTGTTGGGCGCAGCCGTTGGTGGCCGCATGACAACCATCATTTCCGGTGGTACGGGTACAGGCAAAACGACCATGCTGAATGCGCTTTCATCGTTTATTTCTCCTTCCGAGCGCATGATCACCATTGAAGATGCGGCTGAATTGCAATTGCAGCAACCGCATGTGGCCCGCATGGAAACCCGGCCTGCCAATATCGAGGGTAGTGGTGAGTTAAAACAGCGCGATCTGGTAAAAAATGCCCTGCGTATGCGCCCCGACCGGGTGATATTGGGTGAGTGCCGTGGCGAAGAAGCGTTCGATATGTTGCAGGCAATGA
>JALSIJ010000253.1 GCA_026981655.1 Rhizobiaceae bacterium
TATTAATATCGGTGATGCAATAGTACCGGGTTCGCGTTGATTTAGCGTTTTGCCGCCCTCATCGCTTCGGTAATTTTCATGGTTTCAACACTCACTCGCGTCACCCGCATGATCAAATCCACAACCTTTTCTTTGTAATCGGCAAAGCGGTAGGTGTTGAATTTCTCGCGGATGGTCGCATCGCGCGGGGTCTTTTCCTTGTATTGATCGAGTATCCATTCAAGCGCCGAACGGTTGCCGAGCTTATAGTCCCAAACCTCTGCTGGAATGCCGGAAAGCACGGTTTCGCTATCAAGGCGAATCGAGCCATTGTCCTTGTCGGCCTTTAAAACAACCCTTGGGTTTTGCTCGACTGCGCGGGCCTTTTCGTCAACCTCATCAATCCGGGTCAGCGGCCACGGCGCAACATCCTCATAGTGGATATGCAGTTGCATAAGCTGCTTGCCCCATTCGGCCCATTGGTGAAAATCGGGATAAAACGGTATGCGCGGAAATTCGCGCTTCAGGTTGATCGCATAGGTCTCGCGATAGTGCGGGTCGTGCAACACGCCATAGACATAGTGGAATATATCGTCCTTGGTGATGGCGGGTGAGGTATTGGCGGAAATATTACCTCCCCCTTGTGGGGAGGTTGGTGAAGCCGAGCTTGCGACAGCTGAACCGGTGGGGCTGCTCTTTTGTCGGCTCTCGCCGACCCCCACCCGACCCTTCGGGCCACCCTCCCCACAAGGGGGAGGGGAAGAATCGGAGTGACTGTCATTCACCCCATAAGCGGCACGAAATTTCCGCAACGCCCAATCGGTGATATTGTCGATTTTCTCGCCGGATGAGGAATAGCGATAGCGTGGGAGGCATTGGGTTTTTTCGAGAGTGTCAAGTCCGGGAATTTGGTCAAACGCCAGATTGTGAAATGGCTTGCTGGCTCCGTTGCCAGTGATCATTATGCCTGAATTCTCAGCTCCATCTGGAAATATCGATGGCAGTTGATAGGTTCTGCCATTGAAATGCTGATCGAAATAAGCCCATTTTTTGACAAATGGCCGGTAGAGACCCGGTAGCATACATTTTTTGTCTAATGATTTAGAAATGTTCCGTGTCAGATAGGACTCAAGTTCGGCGTCCCACTTGATACTATCTTTTGCCGGATTGTCCCGATCCTTCCGCGTTTCCTCATAGACGCGAACAAATTCGCCCATCTTGGCTTCAAGATTGGCGCGGGAATGATCATAGGCCCAATCATCACGCTGGGTTTTTAACCCGCTTGAAAACAGCTTGAATATTGCCCGGCCTTTGCTGCCTTTTTTACCGGCTTTTTCGTCTTTTGAGGCAACAGCAATCAGATCATCCCATTCATTCTCAATCTGGTTGATCCAGTTATGGCGTTTTGATGGGCTGATATGCTCGAATTTGATGTCGGCAATGGAGTTGGATGAAAGGAACGACAGCTTGTCGTCTTTGGTGTCAAATTCGGGTCTTCGTGCATAATAAATTCGAGCCGGTGTTTTATCTTTCTTGCGGCCTGAATGATGTTTGACAAAAAATGAAATGGCTACGCCGGTTTGAATGCCGAACACATTGTTTTTCGTGCCGGAAAGCTTTGGATTGACCCGCACATCGCCGCCCAAATCCATCAGGTAGATTTCGTCAAATTCCTGCTCGACAATCTGGCGAAACCCGTCATAGGCGGCTTTCTCGATAAAGTTACGGTTAGTTACAAAGCATAAAACCCCGTCATCATGCATACGGTCAGAGGCCCAACGGAAAAACCGCGTGTACATATCATAAACAGAGTTTTTATTCTGCGCCGTGCCCTTGGCGATATAGGTGTCTTTGATCGCCTGATCTATGCGCTTATAGGCCCGGTTGGGGTTGCGCATATTGAAATTTTCCTGCCAGGCATTGTATGGCGGATTGCCGATAATAACAGAAATTTTAGCGCGGTTCTGGCGTTTCACCCGCTCGATATTTTCATCCGACAGCCCGGCCAGCATATCCAGCTGTTGGCCGGTGCGAATGCCCAAAGCCGCCACATTATCCAGCGTATCAACAAAGCACAGGTTGGGATATTCCGCATATTGGCCACTGATTGCGGCAAAGGTCGCTTCAATGTTCAAATTGGCCACATAATAGGGTAATATAGCCACCTCATTGGCGTGCAACTCGTTCTTGTATTTATGCGCCAGCTTTTCCGGCTGGCCACGAAAATGCTCCAGCAATTCGCAAATGAAAGTGCCGGTGCCGGTGGCCGGATCGAGAATTTCGACATTCGGCTCAATCAGCGCCTTGCCAAAATGTTTGTGGCAAAGCCAGTCGGCCCCCTCGATCATAAATTTGACGATTTCATTCGGGGTATAAACCACCCCCAAACGGTCGGCGGCTTTCGGGTTATAAACCTTGTAGAAATTCTCATAGATAATTTTGAGAAAAGTTTGCTTTTGCGCGTGGTCTTCAATGGCCGCCGCATTGCGCCGGATTTCCGCATAATAGGGATTAAGCGCCTTTAGGGTGTCACGCTTGATCGCCCCGGTAAAAAACGCGCCTTCCAGCTTGTACAATTGAATGGCAATATTGTTTTCGCGGTGAAAATCACCCTCGTTGAACACGTGATTGAAAATTTCCTCGGTCAAAATATGCTGGATCAGCATTTCGCGAATGTCGGCTTCACCAATGGTCGGGTTGATGGTTTCGCGCGCATGGGCAAGAAAATCCGTGGCCTTTTGCTTGAAGTCTTTGTTATCGTGGTAGGCTTCGTTGATCTTCTGGCGCAGTGCTTCAAGCACCAAAGGCAGGTCTTCGCGAAATTGCTCAATCGCCTTATTGAAATTGTGGATTTCCGAGCTTTCGTGATCAAAGAACAGCGTGACCAGCCGCAGCAATTCATCACCATCGTTCATCGGGCACCGCAGTACCTCATTGCCGTTTTGATAAAGCACTGCGATTTGAGTATTTTCAAAGATGATGTTGGTGGTCGGGTATCCGCGCTTTATCTTGGCGGCGATTTCCACATCAAGATCATCGTCGCTGTCCTTGGCCTCCCAATAGCCAAATGCCATGCCGGCGGCGGTGAACACCACCCCGTCAGGGCGGATATTGGTGCGCTGTGCAGATTGCATGCCGGCCTGTTGCACAAATACCCAGTTGTTTTGACGGGAAAACTCGTTCAGCAACCGGGCAAAGGCCTGGGAAACCACGCCCTCGGTAGAGGAGCCGGAAAACTTTCGCAGGCGCTCAATCTCGTTATAATAATCGTTAATTAACAGCTGGCTCAAAAGGGATTCTCCAATATTACAATCAACCTATAGAAGAATGGGGCGGTTCGAAAGCCATACGATTTACAAAAATATTAACTCTTACGTAAAAGTAATTTATTGCGCTCAGTGCCAATCTGGCATAATGAGAACATTAAATGGCGAAGCTGGCGAATCTCGATTGACTTGCCACCGCTAGACAGTGATGAAAGCAAGAATGTGTTGCAGCAATGCTGCCGGTTAAGTCGGCGTTGCGCCAGGCAGAATAGCAGGAGAAGAGTATGTCGGACGATCAAGCCACTGAAATGGATGCCCGCGAGCGGATGGAATTTGATGTGGTGATTGTCGGCGGTGGCCCGGCCGGCCTTGCAGCCGCCATTCGATTGAAGCAAATCAACGCTGATCTCGAAATTGTACTTCTGGAAAAGGGGCCTGAAATCGGCGCACATATCCTGTCGGGTGCGGTGGTCGACCCGTCCGGCATTGATGCATTGCTGCCCGGTTGGCGCGATGAGGCCGATCATCCGTTTAAAACCCCGGTTACCAAAGACAAATTTCTGGCACTCGGACCAGCAGGCAGCATGACCCTGCCCAATTTCATGATGCCGCCTTTGATGAACAATCATGGCAATTATATTGTTTCGCTCGGCAATGTTTGCCGTTGGCTTGGCGAAAAAGCCGAGGCCATGGAAGTGCAGATATTTCCGGGTTTTGCCGCAGCCGAAGTTTTGTACAACGAAGATGGCGCGGTCATCGGCGTTGCCACCGGTGATATGGGCCTTGGCAAAGACGGCAAGCCCGGACCAAATTTTGAACGCGGTGTGGAGCTGACCGGCAAATATGTACTGATAGGCGAGGGCGCACGCGGCTCTCTCGCCAAACAACTGATTGCCAAATATGCGCTGGATAAGGATTGCGAACCGCCAAAGTTTGGCCTGGGCTTAAAAGAGCTTTGGGAGGTTGATCCTGAAAAACATCAGCAGGGTTTGGTGCAGCATTCATTCGGTTGGCCGCTGGATATGAAAACCGGCGGCGGGTCATTCCTTTATCATCTGGAAGACAATCAGGTGGCGGTCGGTTTTGTGCTGCATTTGAATTATAAAAACCCGTATCTTTCGCCGTTTGAAGAATTTCAGCGCTTTAAAACCCATCCTTCGATTGCGCCGCTGTTTGAAGGCGCAAAACGCATTTCCTATGGCGCGCGGGTTATCACCGAGGGTGGGTATCAATCGGTGCCAAAACTCACATTCCCCGGTGGCGCGCTGATTGGTTGCTCTGCGGGCCTTGTAAACGTGCCGCGTATCAAGGGTTCGCACAACGCGGTGCTTTCCGGCATGCAAGCGGCTGAACACGTGGCCGAAGCCATTGCGGCTGGTCGTGAAGGAGATGAGATTTCCGCCTATGAGGAGGGTTGGCGCAAGAGTGCTATCGGCAAGGATCTCAATCTTGTTCGCAACACCAAGCCGCTTTGGTCGAAACTCGGCACAATCGGTGGTGTGATGCTCGGCGGCATTGATATGTGGCTCACCACCTTGCTGGGTGGCTGGTCGCCGCTTGGCACAATGAAGCATGGCAAAACCGATGCGGAAGCGACGGAACCGGCAAGCAAGCACAAGCCAATTGCCTATGCCAAACCGGATGGTAAATTGACCTTCGATCGCCTGTCATCGGTTTTTCTGTCTAACACCAACCACGAGGAAGAACAGCCGGTGCACCTTCATCTGGCAGATTTAGCTTTGCAGGAAAGTTCTGAATTGCATAAATTCGCCGGACCGTCAGCACGCTATTGCCCGGCTGGTGTTTATGAATGGGTAGATGCCAATGGCGATACGATTGCAGCCAGTGATATGTTGAACGCTGGCGATGGTGCAAAGTTTGTTATCAATGCGCAAAATTGCGTCCATTGCAAAACTTGCGACATCAAAGACCCGAACCAGAATATCAACTGGGTGCCACCGCAGGGCGGCGAAGGGCCGGTCTACCCGAATATGTAGGGTGGTGCGATTGTAATAGTTTGATATGCTGGCGCATTGAAAATAATGGATGCGTCATGAAAACCCTGTCTGCCACTAAGATAATCGCCCTGTGCGTTTTGCTGCTTTTTGGCGGGCAAACCGCAAATGCCCAAACCACAACAAATGCCGACTATAGTCGGATGGGGTTGCTTGAACTTTCCACCCGCGCCAGCAAGGGCGATCAAAAGGCGGCTGCTGCGCTAAAAAAACGCCTCAATTCTGATGCCTATAATCTGAAACCAAAAAAGAATGCAAATGCACCTGACCCGAATGCGCCCGTGTTAGGAACGACAAAGGGGCTTGGCATTTCTGCAAATGACTTGGCAAAAATATCTGCTGGCACAAAGCCTTCTAATCCAACTCCCAAGCAAAAAATGCCACGCAGATTTGAGGATATGCGAAAAGAGCTGGATGAGGTTGCGGCCAAAATCAGAGTGAGTCTGGCAAAAATCAAAGCTGGCACCTATGGGGCCAAAGACAAAAAGGAAACGGCAGCACTTCTTGTGCGCGTAAAAGAATTAACCGCAGCAATCAAAATTAGGGAAATTGCCGACAAGCTCGAGTATCTCAAAAAAAGCAACAAAATTGTCGGCGAAACGGCAAAGATTATCACAAAAAGCCTCACTTTTGTATGGACGATGAAACCGGCGGAACTGAGGGCACTTGCCGAAAAGGGTGATTTAGAGGCGCAAGTTGAGCTTGCCCGTCGATATGATGACGGGAAAAGGGGTTTTGAGAAAGATGCCGTTGCCAGCTTCGAGTGGATGTTGAAAGCATCTAAAGGTGGATACGCCATTGCCCAAAAATCTACGGCAAGTCACTATTTCTACGGTGAAGGCGTTACCAAGAATGACGCGAAAGCCGCCTATTGGCTTAAAAAATCAGCTAAAAACGGTTACAAATTTGCGCAATTTCAGCTTCATAAAGAGTACGAAGAATATTTTGGACTCACTGGATGGAAGATTTTTCCTAAAGACCTGGCCAAGGCCAAATACTGGTTGGATAAAGCCATCGCGCAGGGCTTTGATCTGGCAATATTGCACAAAATAGGTGAGCATCCGGGTGAGTGATCGCCCGCGATTCTATTGAAATGCGGTCTCGAAAAAGCTGCGCAGTTTGCGTGAATGCAGTTTTTCCGACGGCATATCGCGCAGGGCTTCCAGCGCTTTGATGCCAATTTTCAAATGCTGCGCCACCTGATTGGTATAAAAATCAGTCGCCATGCCTGGCAGTTTGAGTTCGCCGTGCAGGGGCTTGTCTGAAACGCATAAGAGCGTGCCGTAGGGTACACGAAAGCGAAAACCATTGGCGGCAATGGTGGCTGATTCCATATCCAAAGCAATGGCGCGAGACTGCGATAGCCGCTGCACCGGGCCGCGCTGGTCGCGTAATTCCCAGTTTCTATTGTCGATGGTGGCAACCGTGCCGGTTCGCATCACCTGTTTGAGATCATAGCCAGAATAGCCGGTCACATCGGCGACCGCCTGTTCCATCGCTACCTGTACTTCGGCAAGTGCGGGAATTGGCACCCATACGGGCAAATCCTCGTCCAGCACGTGGTCTTCGCGCACATAGGCATGGGCCAGCACATAGTCGCCAAGCTCTTGTGAATTGCGCAATCCGGCACAATGGCCAAGCATAAGCCAGGTATGCGGGCGCAATACGGCCACATGGTCGGTGATGGTTTTGGCATTTGATGGGCCAACACCGATATTGACCATGGTAATGCCGGATTTATCCGGCCGGGTGAGATGATAAGCTGGCATTTGCGGCGCGCGTGATGCCGGTTCACCGTTTACGGAGCCATCGGTTTTGGTAATGCAATTGCCGGGTTCCACAAAACTTTTATAGCCGCTGGTCTCGTCCTGCACGGCCTCTTTCGCATATTTGATGAACTCATCAATATAGAACTGGTAATTGGTGAACAGCACATAGTTTTGAAAATAACGTGGTTTGGTGGCCGTGTAGTGCGAAAGCCGGTGCAGCGAATAGTCAATCCGCTGGGCAGTAAAGGGCGCAAGTGGCGTGGTTGCCTCGTATTCCAGTTCGAGTTTTGAATTAACGATCTTGTCATCGATAGATGAAAGGTCAGGCACATCAAAAACATCGCGCAAGGGGCGTTTGAGCATGTCGTCGAATGAGCCGGAAAGATGGCTGTCTTCATTCAAGGCAAAATGCAGCGGAATTGGCGTATCGGAGGTTGAAACGCTCACGGTCCCACCGTGGTTTTCCAACAGCAGACTGATCTGGGTTTTCAGATAATAGCTAAAAAGTTCAGGTTCGGTAATGGTGGTGGAATAAATTCCGGGGCCGCCCACATAGCCAAAGGCGAGGCGCGAATCTACCCGGCTGTGCGATGTGGTGATTATTGTTAATTGCGGATAGTAGGCGCGGTAGCGTTCTTTGGCGGCGCTTCCGCCTGTTGCTGCAGCAAAGCTGTCGCGCAAGAATTTGGTATTGGCGGTGTATATCTTCTTGATCTGATCCACCGCCGCCTTTGCGTTGTCGTACTCCATTGAGGGTTCGACGGGTGGGCAATTTATGGGGAGGTCTTCAGTTGTAAATTTTTCGGTTCTATTTTTCATCTGCGATTTATAGCGATAAATTATGACAATACCATAACAGAATTACTGTTCATTGTGTTAAACGCGAAATGGCGACGTGATGAATTTTGCCTGACAGTTAAGACTACAGGGCGCAGATTTTGTAATGAACATGCCGGGATATTCGCGCGCGATGTCACGATGCTCTTTGGTTATGTGGATGAGATTGGCCATGCCCACGCCAACAACAAGGGCGATTACAGAGGCGACAATAACAAAACGACGGTAGAGCATGGTGGTAATCCTGAACGATATGTTTGAACAAGATTAAGGTGCCATATGCGATTTGAACTGACGCTGAGCGCGTGGTTCATAATCGGTTCATCAATTCAAACCGCACGCACCCGA
>JALSIJ010000254.1 GCA_026981655.1 Rhizobiaceae bacterium
ATGTGAGCCATGCCGTTCCAACGCCAATAATAGCGGTGCCAATACCAACTCCGACCATCAACAAAAAAGTTGTAATGATCGAATGTGGCAGTACATTTTCGATCAGATGCGACCAGACACCATCGGAATTACCGCTGGCAAGAAAGATCAATGCTATGAGCGGTACAAACAAAAGCAGCGCGATTATCGCCGCCGGAATGGCAAACAGTCGGGTATGGCTATGGCCCCGCGCAGCAAATCCCTGATTTGAGATGCTCAATTTAATGTTCCGTTCAAGAATTTGGCCCCTGATCAAAGCCAACCTTGTCGACCAGTTCACTGGCCATTCTGCGGAACTTAGCGATTTTATCGAGGCCAATTTCGTCGGGCTTGAATGTGCCCCAGGAATCAACCAGCTTTGAGGTTGGCACGCCGGGTTTTACCGGGTATTCAAAATTGCTCTCTGCGTATATCTGTTGCGCCTTGGCAGAACTCAGAAATTCCAATAACTTGATTGCATTGGCTCTGTTTGGCGCATATTTAGCCAGCGATACGCCGGAAATATTCACATGGGTGCCACGGCCTTCACTGTTGGGAAACAGCACTTTGACCGATGCGGCCCATTCCTTTTGCGCAGGCTCTTTGTCATTCGTCTGCATTTTACCCATATAATAGGTATTGCCGAGCGCAAGATCACATTCGCCAGAAAAAATTGCCTTTACCTGTTTTCGATCATTGCCTGATGGCTTTCTGGCAAGATTATTTTTTACAGCTCTGAGCCAGTTTTCAGTCCATTCTGCGCCATGATGGGCGATCAGCGATGCAAACAATCCGATTGAATAGACATGCTGTCCTGAACGTGTGCAAATGCGGCCTTTCCATTTGGGATCGGCCAATTCCTCATAGGTGATGGCGGTCTGCTTGATCCGTTCTTTGGAGGCAAATATCACCCGCGCCCTTGTGGTGAGGCCAATCCAATGGCCTTCCGGGTCGCGAAAACGGGCAGGAATATTGGCGCTGATAACAGGGCTTAACACGCTTTGGGTGATACCCTTTTCCTTGGCACCGGCAAGTTTACCAATGCCAACGCTTAAAAGAATATCAGCCGGCGAGTTTTTACCCTCAGCTGCAATGCGTTCTGCAAGTCCCTTTTTTGCAAAAATAATTTTCGTGCGAATTCCGCTTTCTTTGGTAAATGCGGAAAGCAGCGGCTTAATAAGGCTGGTCTGGCGATAGGAGTAAATGTTTACCTGACCAGCGGCGATTGCAGTAGACACGCTTGCAAAGGAGAGGAATGCACCCAATACAATGGCAATTTTAGACAATCGACCGGCATACAAGCAGGAGATATTCATCAAATAATTCCTTCAGCCAACGGGGTTAAAGGCCCCATGGAGTGGACAGTTGCGATCTATTCGCAGTACCGATATGTAATGTATGTGGGATTGTGTCAAGAATTTAATCAAATAAATCAATAGATTAGAATGATTTCAAAGTATAACGATTCTAAACTACCGTTGTCGCATATGCTAAAGCATTCAAATAATTGTATATTTGATGGTGACTGCTGTGCCCAAGCACTTTTCCAACATGCAAATTATTTTATTGATCGCCAAAATTTACTTGGTTAAAACCCGCGTTGATGGGAAATATATTTCCACCAGGGTGCCGTCACCCGGCGAACTTTCGATTGAAAACTGCGCCCGATTGGCCTCCACAAGGGCTTTTGTCAAAGGCAGACCAAGCCCGGTACCTTCACCCTGTTGATTGGCAATTGTCTGCACCCGGCGAAACGGCATCATCGCTGTAGTGATCTCGCTTTCGCTCATGCCAATGCCCGTATCACGCACCCGCAGAACCACTTCACCGCTTTCTTCAAACACGGTAGAGACAATGACCTGGCCGCCGGACTTGGTATATTTAATAGCATTTGAAACCAGATTGAGAATGATTTGGCGCAGGCTGCGCGGGTCTGCAACCACCGGCGGCACAGCACCGGAAAGGCTGGTTCTAATGATAATATGATCGCGATTGGCTTGCGGTTGTGTAAGTGCCACGCCCTCGGCGATAATATCATTGAGCTTTACTTCGCTAAATTCCAGCTCCAGCTTTCCTGCTTCAATTTTCGAGATATCAAGCAGGTCATTGACCAGCTCCAGCACATGGCTGCCGGAGCGGTTTATATCGCGCAGATATTCGCGGTAGCGATCAATAGAAATTTTACCAAACCGTTCTTCCAGCATAACCTCTGAGAAGCCAATAATGGCATTGAGTGGGGTGCGAATTTCATGGCTGATCTTGGCCAGAAAGTCGGTTTTCTGATCACTTGCAAGCTCTGCCTGTCGCCGGGCCGCAACCAAATCTTCTTCGGCCTTTTTCCATTGGGTAATATCGCGCAGAACAGCGCAATAACTGTCGGATTCCTCAAGCCTTCCAAGGGTGACAAATAGCGGAATAAGACCGCCCTGCATTTCCCGGCCGATCAATTCACGACCGTCGTTTAAAAGACTGGCAACGCCATTATTTGATAGGCCCGCCAGATAATCATTGGCCGAACGATGGCTTTCTTTTGCAAAAAGCGTGGTAAAATTCTTGCCCGTAACCGCATCGGCCTCATAGCCAAACAGCGCCTCGGCCGCTCGGTTGATCGAACGGATTGTCCCCTTGGAAGACAATACCAAAACACCATCAGTCGCTGTATCCAAGATGCTGGATAATTCCTGATTGCTGATATCTTTAAAGTCGGAAGGGCGATTGCTCGCAATCCCGTCCAATGCCTGGTCTTTATTCTCAACGGAGGAGCTATTGTCTAAAACTGTGTCTGCTTCCCGCAGAGCCAGTAACAGGGCCCGGTTTCCATCCCACGGTACGCTTTGAAGGTGCGCGCGCACAGAAATCACATCGCCATTTTGATGGGTGATTGTCGTATAGCCGTCGCTCTGCCCATCGGGCGCGCCCAGCAACGCATCAACGCCTCCGTCATCCATCAAGGCCTGATTATCCTCATAGCCCGTCAGCCTGGCAAATTCCTGATTGGTAAAAAGCAGTAGGTTTTCACGAAAAATCAACACCGGAATCGGCAAATTTACTAATATTGACGTATCAATCCGGTGATGGTTTTCTGATGATATGCCGGCAAATGCCGAAGGCAGAAAAGATGGTATGACATCAGAATTATTGTCATTGCTCTCGGCAGGTTTGTTTGATTGAAGCTCTTGCACTTGATTTTCAGGGGCCGCCGTTTCTTTCTCACCAGCTTCATCAAATAATTCATCATGCAATTTATCGGCAATCTGGCTAAATGCAGCCTTCTCGCCTGATGACAGTTCTTTGTTGGCGCGGGCCTGACGTTGTTCAGTCAGGTTTACAACATTCGCACGTTCAGTTTTTTCTTCGGTCAATGAGGTCTCGCCGGTAGGTTCGGCCTGCTCATCATCCATGTCACCGGTGAAAGGTGTCGCAATATCTTCGTCTGGTTCCCCGGCATTATCCGTGGGTTGTTGCATGTCAGGCGATGGTCGACCAACCAATTCCAGGCCGGTTTTCAGCGCATCATTTACAGTATCAACCGTACGAATTGTGCCAAAGCCGTGATAGCCCGAAAACTCTTTATCCTGATTGAATGAAGGCAGTCCGGCCAGATCAACCGGTACTCGAAGGCTTGTTCCCTGAACTGGCCAAAGCACGGTTTTTCCAGACCAGGTATCGCCTCGAGCCAACCGATCATTAATCGTGCTGTCCTCATCAAAGCCAAATGAGCGAGCAATATCTTCCCATTTACGACCAACAACGTTGGCAGCCAACGGTCCAACTATTTCGCCGAATTCCGGTGAGATTGAGGTGAACTTGTTTTCTTTGTCCATATGCCAGACAAACCGGGTTGGCTGAGCTTTGGCGATGAATTCAAATTCGTCCTTACGGACAGGATTTGATTTTTTTTCTCCAGTTTCAGCCGGTTGATGCTTTGAAAATAGTGGAAGGTCTACCGGAGGCACAGTTTTCTGCTTGTTCAGATCAATAACATTGTGACCAGCTAAATCCGGTTTGGGTTGTTCTATTATCGGTTCATTAACAGTTGTCTCAGTGCTCTGATCAGATGCAACACCAGACGTTTCATCATCAGCCTTAATATTTGGCTGGCGGTAATACCAACGCGCCATGCCCACGCCGCCATCTCCAGCATGGAGGCTTGGGCGTCGTGATGAAAATGCACCAGCCTTCACCGGAGGCTCATCCTCTTCATCTTCCGTAATAAAGCCTGTACTTGTCGCTTCATTGGCAGGAGCAACTGCATCAAGGTGATTATTTTCTGCAAATTTCTCCTTGATTTTGGTTTCACCTGTTTCGCTTTGGGCGGCTAATATTAGCAAATGAACCGCCGGATCATCACTCAATCTGGCGATGCCAGCAGCCATTTCACCGCTGTCAGTATCGACCATGCGTTTTACCAGCCGGTCGCTTTCTGTCGCAACTTCACGAACGAGGCTTTGGTGCAAACGTGGGTCGACACCGGTATCAATATATCCATCAGAAGCTGAAACTATTTCGCCCCGACTATCCAATACCACTGAAACATAGCCAGAACCGTTGAGGCAGGAAATGCTTGCCTCTGCCATTTCTTCAAACTCAGTAAATCGTCCAAGCAACTTCTCAGTGACCAGCAAAATTGCACTTTTCCCGTCGGGAAGGGTGAAATTGGATACCTGAAAATTGACCAGCCGGGTTTTCCAGCCGCGCGCTATGCGCATAGATGCGTTGATTGGTCCGGTGTCTTGCAGACGGGCAACGGCGCTAACGATCTGGCGTCTCATAACCGAATGATCGCGAAGATCTACATCAAGTAATTCGTTAATCTGGCGGGTGCCAAAAAGAGCCGCTCCCTCGCCATTAGCCCAATATATTCTGGAAAGGTCGCGGTCAATCACTAATGCCGCGCAAGGGGATATGACCAGTTCCCGGATATCAGCCATGACGGCCAGATCAAGATAGGGGTATTGGGTCATTTACTCACTCACCTGCACAAAAAACTACGTGATTTAGCTCTAAACAGCCATTGATCCGGGTGATCCGGTTGCGTAAAACTTCGTTAACAAAGCATTAATAGCTGAAACACGCAGAAATTTCCACGGCTGGGGGCTATTTGATGCCATCAAACCGCTGATACGGTTAATTCATCAAAATTTTGCGCTTAAGACTTCCCAGGCACAATTATTTTAAACGAAATTCAAATTCAGCAATTGACCACTTGCATTCGTTCGACTTTGAACGTATTTCAAGCCTGCTTGAAGAAATTGCAGCAAGTCGGCGCTCTGAATATGAAGCCACCATGCTGAAATCAAATATCGGGCAGTTAGCTCATATAGGGCATATGCGACTGTAGCTCAGCTGGTTAGAGCGCTGGTTTGTGGAACCAGAGGTCGAAGGTTCGAACCCTTCCAGTCGTACCATTTATCTTCAAAATATCATTTCCCCGCAAATGTGCTAGCCTGCCTTATGGTAGGAAATATTACAATTATTCGCCTGATCATTATTATTGCTGTTTTGGTATTGGGGCTCCGCGCGGTCATCAATGGCAATATTTCGCAGGCTGCTTCCGGGGTTGATGTGCAGATTGTTGTCGCCCTTGATGTTTCTGCAAGTGTAGATGCTTCCGAATTCAAACTGATGCGCGAGGGGCTGGCGGCCGCATTCTCTTCCCCGCAGGTCGCAAATGCCGTTGCCAATGGCAAACGCGGTGCAATCGCTGTTTCTGTGGTGCAATGGTCAGGTTTTACCGAACAGGCATTGAAACTGGATTGGACCAGGCTTTCAACATTTTCCGAACTCAATGGTTTTGCCGCAAAAATCCGACAGATGACCCGCCGTTACAAAGATGGGGCAACTGATATTGGCGGGGCATTAAACTTCAGTCGCGAGCTTATTTTGGCATCGCCCTTTCAGGCAAGCCGCCGCGTTATTGACCTTGCCGGTGACGGACCAAACAATGTGAATTACTCGCCGGTAATTGAGCGTGATCGGGCAATTAAACAGGGAATGACCATCAACGGACTTGCAATTATAGGCGAAGTTAGTGTGCTGGAGGACTATTTCATTCAGTTTATCATTGGAGGCCCTGATGCTTTCGTCGAAAAGGCATCGGATTTTGACGGGTTTGCCCGCGCTATGGAGCGAAAACTGATCCGAGAAATAGGTTCAATGTTTTTGTTTTAACTGTTCTGGCTGGAAACCATATTGCGCCCGGTTTCTTTGGAGACATAAAGGGCTTTGTCTGCCCGTTTCAACAGGATGGAAAAATCCCGGTCCTGCAAATTCAAAGCGGCGACCCCGAAGCTTGCGGTAATCTTCAGTTTTTTAACGTCGCAAAATATCGGCGAATTCTCAATCATCAACCGCAATCTTTCAGCGAAATTTCCCGCACCCTTAAGGTCGGTTTCCGGCAGCAGAACAGCAAATTCTTCACCGCCCAGCCGTCCCACCACATCAACACCGTCGCGTGAAAGACTTTGGCAGATCTGGCTTACCGCAACAATCACACAATCGCCCGCCGCATGGCCATAATTGTCATTTATGGTTTTGAATCGATCAAGGTCGAGCATAACAAGTGAAAGCGGATGCTGATACCGTCGACTGCGGCGAAATTCTGCGGTTGCCCGATCCAGAAAAGAACGCCGGTTTGCAAGCCCGGATAAATGATCGGTGCCGGCAAGGCGCCTTAGCTTGCCCTCCAGCCGTCCGCGGCGCTCGATTTCAGCCTCAAGCGCGGTTCGAACCGCCTCAAGCGAACGGGCGTTTTCCTCCATCAATGTTGTTTGAACTTCCAACATTTCACGGGCATGGCTGAGTGAGGTGACATCTATGATGGTGACCACCAATTGTCCGTCAACCGGTTCGGTTGTCACCCGCAATACCAGCGATCTTTCTTTTATCTGATATTGAACCGAGATGGTTTGCCGGGCGTTTTCCTGCAAAACCCTGTTGAAGTGAATGCACATTTCCCGCCGCTTGAAAATATCGGGCAGCGTGCCGGATTGCGTTTCTTCCAGATGTATCTTGTTTTCATTGAACAGCTGAAAGAATGATGGATTGGCAAATCGAAGAACGAGATCTTTTACTTTGCCGCTATTGTCTGTAATTGTATCCAGTAGCACTATTGATGCAGAAGTTGCCGCAATGGCCGCCTGCATGGGAGAAATTAGCGCATCGGGTTCATAGTGCAATTGTGGGTTCATTAGGCCTCTCAATTAACGTATAAGTTGAGAAGCCTAATGCACGCACCTTATTAAAGCGTTAAAATAATAGGCCTTGATTTTTATCTGCTAATTTTTGTTTGACCTTCTTTTTGGGCTTGATGGTCGTTGAACTAATTTGCCGGGGCTTTGAAGGGCCGCGCTCTATTCTTGCATTGGTTTTTTCCCTGTTGCGCATCTCAATTTCGACCAACGCACCATCGTCTACGTTGGCTAATGAGGGCAATGCGATGCCATCGGCGTCTCGTATAATTGCGAAGCCGCGCTCTAAAACGCGCTCATAGGACAGGCTTTCAAAAACCCGGTTAATCGCAGACAGTTCGGCTCGCAATTTTTCCATTTGCAGTTGAAACGCACGTGTAAGACGGGCAGACTGCTCTTTTAGCCGGACCTGCTCATTCGTAATGCGAACTGCAAGCGCACGCGGTGATAAACGAATATGGGAACGCTCAAATCGAGTGCGGGCATTCTGGGTGTTTTGCGAAAGCGCTCGTGGCAGACGACCTGCTGCCTCATCAAAGCGCCGTCTTGGCAGGGCAAGCAACATATCGGCTGAAGGCAGCGCGCGGGCAAGCGAGCGAAGTTCTGTGCGGTGTTTTTCAAAATAGCGAACCTGCGCCCGTTTTAACCGCAGGCTCAAATCGCTGATCTGCGCTTGCAGTTCGGCCTTTACCGGAACCGCTTTTTCGGCAGCGGCCGTGGGTGTTGGTGCCCGCCAGTCGGCTGCATGGTCAATCAGCGTCCAGTCAGTCTCGTGCCCAACTGCTGATATAAGCGGGATATGGCTATCGGCAGCAGCCCGCACCAGCACTTCATCGTTAAATCCCCAAAGGTCCTCAAGACTGCCACCACCACGCGCAACGATTATCAGATCAGGCCGGGGGAGTGGGCCGTCGGCAGGCATTTCGTTGAAACGAGTAATGCCATTGGCAACTTCAGCGCCGCTGCTCTCTCCCTGTACGCG